>JAHEHU010000203.1 GCA_024639765.1 Eudoraea sp. | reverse complement strand
CCATTTGGTGGTATGCTCAACGATGAAGAAATTGCCTCAGTTCTCACTTTTGTCAGAAATGCTTTCGGTAATAAAGCGCCGGCTATTTTAGCTGAAAAAGTGAAGCAAGTAAGAGAAAATATTAAGGGTAAAGAAGGTTTTTATTCAGCGGAAGAGCTTTTAAAGGAACATCCAATGGACTAAATATCTGCTTGAAATTCAAAAATTTTCTCCATTAGCAGCCACTTTTCACCGGGTTTAGCAAAGGGTAAAGCCTGCTGATAATTCCACATTAAAACCTCCCAATCCTGCACACTCTTATTTGTGGCATCCATCTTTGCCTTTTTATCAAAAGAAAAATGATCTTCTACTTCAATTATCATAAACAAACGGTTTCCTACGCGATAGATTTCCATATGGCTAATACCAGAACTTGAAAGACTGTCCAAGATCTCCGGCCATACATTATTATGATATTCCTCATATTTAGCAATCAGTGCATCGTCATCTTTAAGATCTAATGCCAGACAATGTTTTTGCATGATATTACATTTTTTAAATTATCACAATCAAAGATCAGAATCAAAAATATAAGTTTCCAATTCGGAGGGTCTCCATGGCGTTATCTTGCCCTGAGTTCGAAACCTTATTTTTCCAACTGTTCTGTTTGAAATGGCCTCCCCGGAATTACCCCAGCTATTTCGTATATAGGTGGAAATGGCTGCAATATCCTCATTTTGTAGCGTAGAGAATGAAGGCATATTGGGCAATATATCGGGGGTGTCGTATTTCTTGCCATTTACTACAACAGGCCCTTCCATACCATGCAACAATATCATTGCTAGTTTTTCTTCATCAGCCGTTACCCATTCAGAGTGTTTTAAGGGTGGTGCAAATCTTGCCAGTCCTTCTCCTTCTGTACCATGACAATTGGCACAAAGGTTTAAGTACTGTTGTCGTCCGGTGGTCATTACCAGCTGATCAACTTCAACTAAAGGCTTCTTATTTTTTGGGGTAACAGTAGGTTTACCCGGCCAAATAAATCGTTGTTCCAATTTGGCCAAAATATTTTGATCTATCTTTTCCGAGGCTTTTAATTTTTGAAAAACCTGAGGTACATGGGCAAGTTTAATTTTGTCACTATCCTGCGCACTTATGCTATTTATTATTCCATTTTTAATGGCATTGCATACCCATGATGTTTTGTCGTCTTCCCTGGATTCCAATACATTTAAAAGAGGTATAATTTCTTCTTCAGATCCTTTGACTGCAATTGCTCCAACCAACATTTCAACAAATATTTCCCGATTCTGATCATAGGTGCTCCATTGCTCATCTGACATTAAGTTGTTGAAAAATGCAGCTTCTCTATTTCCCATACTACTCATAACTACATCACGCCCCACAGGATTCTGATTGTATTTTTTAAGGAATTTCTTTGAAATACTGAAAGCGGATTCTGGTTCCAACAGCTTAGAAGTCAATATCATTTGCATTTGTAAAATAGGATCTGCCTGATCATAACCATCGGAAATAAAAAGCTGTATATTTTCACGTATATGAGGTTGTTCACTGACCAAATTGGAAGATAGACGAAGCGCAGTTTGTGCTACTTTTGGATATGCGGAATGCAGCGCAGATAGGTATGGTTTGGGATTGGTAGATCCTAATCCCTCAAGGGTCCATAGCGCATGGAGTTGACCTAAAGAGTTATCCGAAGAAAGAATTTTTTCTAATTCCGGAATAATAGTAAGATCACCACTTTCTACTATCAAGCGCTGGGCCATATCCCTTGTCCAGCCATTCGGATGCTTTAACAGCTTAACCAATTCTCCTGATTTCAATTTGGAAAGATCCTTAGTTTTGATATACTTATTTTTTTTAGTGGTAATACGCCATATTCGACCCATATTTATTGGTTTGTCGAGTTTCCGATTTAAAGTTACTTCGCGCAGATAATCTGTCATGTAAGGTCCATGCTGAATTATACCTTTATACATATCTACAACATAGAGCGCTCCATCCGGCCCTGAAGCTAAAGAAATTGGTCGGAATCGCTCGTCTGTTGAAGCAAGAAATTCACGATTCTCATAAACGCCAGAAGCGCTTAACATAAATCCATCTTCAAGAACTGAATTTCTTTTGATCAGGTTACCGGTAGGTTCACAAACGAAGGCATTTTCCATATATGAATCCGGAAAAACATTCCCACGGTATATAAAAGGACCACAGGCTGAGGCAAATTCCAGTAATTTTCCCTCTTTATCCAAGGTTCCCGGAACATAACCGCGGTTTACAGCTGTATTACTTCTTATAGGATATATTTTACGATCTAGAGTTAAACCGTGATCTATGCCACTGCTACTCTTATGATGTTTATTTCTTTGGAGCGCATTGGGAGGGACAAGATCTGCATGCAATTGTGACCAGTTATAATTATAATACAAACGTCCTGAATTATCATGGCAAATACCCCACTGCCCCCTGAATTCAGTTTCTTCCTTTATCCACTCAGAATCTATTATTCGATACCGGTCTTTAGATTTGGCATTGTAATACCAATTGTCCATTCCTCTCCAAAGGGCGTTTGCCGAATGTTCTGGCATTCCTTGTCCGCCATAGGTGGGATCAATCAGGGTTTTGTTATCAGCTACAAAATCTCCATCAGTATCCTCTGCAAACCAAAGTGGAATATTTTCAGCAACAAGGGCACCTCCCTTGACTACAGCAATGGCTCTTGGAAGTACAAGGCTATCTAAAAATATGGTACTGGTGTCCATTTGTCCATCCCCGTCATTATCAAATAAAACACTTACTCTTCCTACAGGATCCTTTTCTCCGGTACCATCGATATCACGCATAAAACCTA
>JAHEHU010000202.1 GCA_024639765.1 Eudoraea sp. | reverse complement strand
CCGGATTTAGTGCAATTAGAGAATGCTGAAAAACCAATCATTCTTTTTCCGGAAGAATTGGATAAAATGAAATTGCTCTCAGAAGAATATCCTGAACTTACTCAAATTTGGGAAGGATCATTGTTCTGGCCAGAGGAAACCGGTAAGGGAACCTCCATCCGTGATGTATCAAATAATGGTGTTCTATCATTCAATGATCCAAAGGATGCCTCGACTGAATATGGGAAGCCATTTTTGGATGATATGGTAAGTCGTGCTGTTACTCTGATTGAGGCTTGGAGATTGGTAAAATAGTAGAGAAAAGGTGCATTTCTTTTGCAAAAATCGCTAGCATATAACAATTCACTAAAGCCGACCGCTTACGGATTTCACGCTCTTTGCATAAATGGCAAAGCCCGCGCCACGCTACGACGGCTTAGTTCCACCGTTAGACAGCCTAATTAATTGAAGTTGTAAAAAAAGTATCACTACATGGAAACACCCAATGTTAAACGAAAAGTATTTATTGGACTAGGGACATTACAAGCGTTCATAGGTCTAGGCGCACTAGCAGGGGGCTACGGGCTAGTGAGTGATCCCTCAGGTAACGCACTGGGTCTTCCAATGAGTTTCTTGGAAGGATCCCCGTTCTCCAATTTTTTAATCCCAGGTTTGTTCCTTTTGGTTGTTAATGGTTTCGGGAGTTTGATTGGTGCTGGTCTTTCATTTACCAGAAGACGATATGCTCAAGAAATTGCAATCGTCCTTGGTGCGATTCTGGTCTCATGGATTGTGATACAGGTTATCATCATTAGATCATTTCATTGGATGCATGTACTTTACTTCATTCTCGGCATCGTTGAACTCGGCATTGGCCTATACATCAGGCGGCGTCAGGTCAGGGCTGCTTAACAAATCACTAAAACCGACCGCTCACACGTGGCACGCAATTCGCAAAATAGTCAAGCCAAATAGATCCGTATTTATCCAGGCAAAACCCGCGCCACGCTACAGCGGCTTAGTTCCACCGTTCTGTGGAGTTTTTAAACGACTCTCTTGATAATTATACCAATTATGGGTACTTTTGTAAAAAGCTGTACAGTGATGAGTAAGAATACTTCAATAACGTTAGGAAATCATTTTGACGATTTTGTCCAAAGTCGCATCTCAATAGGTAGGTATAAGAATGCTAGTGAGGTCATTCGTGCAGGACTAAGATTACTGGAGGAAGAAGAGGATAAAGTAGTTGCACTAAAGCAAGCGATTCAAGAAGGAATTGACAGTGGATTCGTTGAAGATTTTGATCCAGACCAATACCTACAGCACTTGAAAGCTCAACGGTCAACAAATGGCTAGTTATCGCTTATCAAAGAAAGCCGCTGAGGATCTCGCACTAATTTGGAATTACACCGTTGACACATGGTCAGAGAATCAAGCAGACCACTATTTCCGAATGCTTCTTGACAGTTGTCAAAACATTTCTGATGGGAAAGTAACCGGGAAACACTATGAGGGCATTGTCACAGGCTTGTTAGGGGAAAAGACAGGTAAGCATATAATCTTCTATCGAAAGGTTGAGGGAGAGATAGTAGAAATAGTCAGAATCCTTCACGAACGCATGGATTTGAAAAGACGTATCAAAGAATAATTGCCCATATAACAAATCACTAAAACCGACCGCTCACGCGTGGCACGCAATTCGCAAAATAGTCAAGCCAAATAGATCCGTATTTATCCAGGCAAATCCCGCGCCACACTACGGCGGCTTAGTTCCACCGTTCTGTGATCGATATTGGTGTGCAAAGGATGATGCAGTGCAGTTTTATTTGAGGCCAGAATATAAATTAGGGGATAGAAGTGTATATAAACGAATTAGATATGAATAGAGAAAGTGCAGACATATTTGATAGAATGCGTTCTGGGGAGTTAGTACCGATGGATGATCCACAATATCATAAGATATTTGAGGTTGTTTCCCAAACTATCAAATTATCCAATAAACTCAATAATTCTACGGATATAGATCAAATACGGGACACTTTAAGTGAAATAATTGGAAATCAAATTGATAAAAGTACTACCATATTTACACCCTTCCACACAAATTTCGGGCGGTTTATAAGGATTGGAAAGAATGTTTTTATCAATCTTGGATGCACTTTTTTGGATTTGGGTGGAATTACAATAGAAGATGAAGTATTAATCGGCCCCAAGGTAAGTTTGTTATCAGAATTTCATCCACTGGAGCCAAATGAACGGAAAAAACTTGGGGTAAAGCCGATTATCATTAAAAGGAATGCATGGATTGGTGCCGGAGCAACAATACTTCCGGGTGTGATTGTAGGTGAAAATTCAGTCGTGGCGGCTGGTGCAATGGTTTCTAAAGATGTTCCTCCCAATTCTGTTGTGGGTGGAATACCAGCCAAATTATTAAAGACAATCGGATGATTAAACAATAATACAGTCAAGATCACAGAACAAATCACTAAAGCCGACCGCAACGCATGTTACGCCATTTACAGAAGAGGCAATCATCGCGCCACGCTATGGCGGCTTAGTTCCACCGTTCCACAGCAAGTCGCAACGTTAAGAAAATTGTTCTTATATCTTAGTTAGCAGCAATTTAAAGAAACACTACACAGACAATGAATAGACTTGACAGACTAACAAGTATACTCATACAACTTCAATCTAAACGACTGACAATTGCTCGTGAAATAGCTAAACGATTTGAAGTTACAAATAGGACAATTTACAGAGATATTCAAACATTAAGACTTGCAGGTGTTCCAATTGGCGAAGAAGAAGGAAAGGGTTATTTTTTAGTTGAAGGTTATCGGTTGCCACCTGTAATGTTCACAATGGAAGAAGCAAGAG
>JAHEHU010000201.1 GCA_024639765.1 Eudoraea sp. | reverse complement strand
CAGGCGCGTTTAAAGAACAGATTAGAAAAAACCTATGTGTTGAATTTCAACAAGAAAGAATCTGTATTCAACGAGGAAGACAAATTGGATGCCATTTCGGGAGCAACAGATTCCTGGGGGAAAAACTTCTCACAAGGCGAACAATACAAAAACGTTAAGGAAAATGCCTTGATCCAAAGCCAGGAATTTTATGGTAAGCTTTTTTTAGTGAAAGACAAATTACAGGTCATAAATTGGGAAATGGGTTCAGAATCAAAGCAAATAGGACAGTATATGTGCTTTAAGGCAACTGCTTTAGTACCATCCAAAGAATTGACCTGGTACGACTTTTCATGGAGTGACCTACGTACAGACTCCACAGCTAATACAGATTCTACAAATGTGGAAAGCAATGAGCCGGAAGTTCAAATGACGGCAGTGGAAGCATGGTATACTCCTGAAATACCTGTAAGCCACGGTCCTGGTGAATACTGGGGATTGCCCGGACTAATTTTGGAAGTAAGTGCTGGTAATACCACTATGTTGTGTTCCAAGATCGTAATAAATCCTCAGGAGAGGATCAAGATCGAAGCTCCTGATAAAGGGAAGGAAATAACAAAGAATGATTATCAAACTACCATTCAAAGCAAAATGCTGGAAATGAGAAACAATCGTGGAAGGAGAAGAAGCAGATAAGAGCTTTAAATTCATCTTTCTGCCGAATCAGCAAGTAACCCATTATCATGAAAAAAACACTTTGTATTACGCTGCTTTTTGTAGCTCACTTCTCTTTTGCTCAAATTAAACTTGAAGGCGTAGTCAGAGATAGCTTAAATACTCCTTTGGAACTTGCCAACGTGATCGCCATAAATCAGGAAACTAATGGTTTGGAGTCTTATGGGATCACTGATGACCAAGGAAAATTTAAGTTGATGCTCGGTAAAAATGGCACCTATAAAATTAAGATCAGCTATGTAGGAATGAAGACTTTTGAAGATATCCTATCAACAACAGAAAGTGATATTTTAAAAGATTACACCCTTCAATCAGCAAATGTCCTGGATGCTGTAGAGATCGTTTACGAAATGCCGGTGGCTGTAAAGGGGGATACCCTCGTTTATAATGCCGACTCTTTTCAGAACGGCACCGAACGAAAGTTAGAGGACGTTCTTGAAAAGCTGCCAGGTGTGGAGATCAATGAAGATGGGCAGATAGAGGTGGAAGGAAAAGTGGTCAATAAACTGATGGTCAACGGCAAGGATTTTTTTGATGGCGACACCAAATTAGCTACCAAAAATATTCCTTCCAAAGCGGTGGATAAGATTCAGGTGTTGCGTAATTATTCTGAGGTAGGACAAATGAGTAGTGTTCGTAACAATCAGGATAACGTGGCTATGAATATCAAACTTAAAGAAGGGAAAGAGAACTTCTGGTTTGGCAATGTAACAGGGGGAGCAGGTACTTCCCCAGACAACGAGCTTTACTTGCTGCAGCCTAAGTTATTTTACTACAGCCCGAAGTACAGTCTCAATTTTATAGGGGATCTGAATAATACAGGCGAAGTTGCATTGACACGTCGAGACATTCGGAACTTTGGAGGAGGCTTCAGGGCACCGAGTAGAAGCAGTGGTACCAGTATAAACCTTGGGGATAACGGCCTAAACTTCTTAACCAGTGAGGCCCGGGCCCTAGAAATTGAGAATAAATTGGCAACGGGGAATTTTAGCTATTCCCCAAATCAGGCATTGGATCTGAGTGGATTCCTAATATACAATAGTAGCCGAATCCTCTCCAGGCAAACAAGTTTAATACGATATACAGATCCGGAACTGGGGATTCCGGATGAAGCTACAGAACAATCGAGTACGGAACGTTCAAATCAAGGGTTGTTAAAACTCAGCGCATCTTACCAGCCTAACTTTAATAATCAATTAGACTACGATGTATTGGCACGAGTATCGAACGACGTTCAGAATCAGAATGTTTTTTCTTCAATAATTGGAGATACAGATCAGTTGGATGAGGTTTCTCCTTACAGTATCAATCAGAATATAAATTATTACTACACCCTGGATGAGTCAAATATCTTTGCGTTTGAGGCGCAGCATCTTTTAAAAAACGAAGATCCTTTTTACAATGCCATTTTGGTCAATGACCCTAACGGTGCCTTTGACGCTACTGCAGATGCTTTGGGTCTGGATAAAACAGTGACAAATTATGACCTTAATCAGAATAGGCGCATCAAATCCAATCAGCTAGACGCAAAATTGGATTATTACAACATTCTCAATGCCAAGAGCAACCTCAATTTAACATTTGGAGCAATCCTTAGCAGGCAGGAATTCAATTCCAATATTTTCCAGTTCCTGGAGGATGGTTCTCAATTTAATCCCACACCGATCATAAATGACGGTCTTGCTACCAATGATACGGAATATAATTTCAGCGATGTGTATTTGGGGTTACATTACCGGTTGAAAACGGGGAAGTTTACCATCACACCAGGTTTTTCCGTACATGCCTATGGTAATAAAAATATTCAATTCGGGGAAACCTTCAAGGATAACTTTTTTCGTTTTTTACCAGATTTCGAAACACGAATCCAGTTAAAGAAAAGTGAAGCCCTCACCTTGAGATATGACATGCGCAATCAGTTCACGGATGTAACTAGACTGGCCGAAGGATTAGTGTTGAATAATTATAGCAGCATTCAGTTTGGCCAACCAGATTTGCAGAATGCCTTATCACATAATGTCAGCCTTTTTTACAGTAGTTTCAACCTCTTTAATTATACCAACGTATTTGCCAGGGCGGCATACTCAAGTAATATTGATCAAATTAGAAGTTTGACGAATTTTGATAATGTGATCCGTACCA
>JAHEHU010000099.1 GCA_024639765.1 Eudoraea sp. | reverse complement strand
TCTGACTTGGGTAACTAAGCAAGGGCCAGCCTCTATGACAGTACAGGGAATATTTTTCCCATTATCGTCAAAAATGCTGGTCATGCCTATTTTTTTTCCTATTAACCCAGACATATTATTATTATTTATTAATTATTCTTAAACTATTTTTTCTGCAAAAAAAACAGGATCAAAAACAATTCGATCCCGAATATATTTTTGTTACCGTTTTTCCTTTGCGAAACGCTCCGGACATGTTATCCGCTTCAAACCAAAACGGACTAGTCTATCACACTTTTATCTCAACTTCCACACCACTTGGAAGCTCCAGTTTCATAAGTGCGTCAATTGTTTTTGATGACGAACTATAAATATCCAGAAGTCTTTTATAAGAACTTAACTGGAATTGCTCCCTCGATTTTTTATTTACATGAGGTGAGCGTAAAACTGTAAATATCTTTTTATGCGTTGGTAAAGGAATTGGACCTGTAACAACAGCACCGGTTGTTTTTACCGTTTTCACAATCTTCTCGGCAGATTTGTCTACCAGATTATGATCGTACGATTTTAGTTTTATTCTTATTTTCTGACTCATAATACTAAAATTTAGGCAGTTACACCTGTTGCTGCTTTTACCACTTCTTCAGCTAAACCTGAAGGAGTTTCTGCATAATGTGAAAATTCCATAGTTGAAGTCGCTCTACCAGAAGACAGTGTCCTAAGGGCCGTTACATAACCAAACATCTCTGAAAGTGGCACATCAGCCTTTATAACCTTAGAACCAGCTCTATCGTCCATATTATTAACATGACCTCTTCTTCTGTTAAGGTCTCCAACAATATCTCCCATATTTTCTTCCGGAGTAAGTACCTCCAACTTCATTATAGGCTCCATAAGTACCGCTCTAGCAGCCCTTGCAGCTTCCTTATATCCTATTTTAGCTGCCAGTTCAAAAGAAAGAGAGTCAGAATCCACAGGGTGAAAAGATCCATCCTTTAGTGTGATTTTCATACTATCCATTTCAAATCCGGCTAAAGGACCATTCTTCATAGCCTGGCTAAATCCTTTTTCTACAGAGGGAATATATTCCTTGGGTATATTACCTCCTTTTATCATGTTAACAAATTCCAATCCGGATTTACCATCATCCCTTGGTTCCATTGTAAATACGATATCTGCAAATTTACCGCGACCACCTGTTTGCTTTTTATAAATTTCCCTGTGATCAGCACTTCTGGTAATTGCTTCCTTATATTCTACCTGAGGTTGCCCCTGGTTAACATCAACTTTAAATTCCCTCCTTAAGCGGTCAACGATAATATCGAGATGCAACTCGCCCATACCTGAAATAATGGTCTGGCCAGAGGCTTCATCTGTTTTAACAACAAAAGTTGGATCTTCTTCAGCCAATTTTGCCAAAGACATCCCTAATTTATCAACGTCGGCCTTTGTCTTAGGTTCCACGGCAATACCAATAACAGGGTCAGGGAAATTCATGCTTTCCAGAATAATAGGATGCTTTTCGTCTGAAAGTGTATCCCCGGTTTTAATATCTTTAAAACCTACAGCCGCACCAATATCACCAGCCGCAATAGATTCTACTGCATTCTGCTTATTGGAGTGCATCTGGTATATTCTTGAAATTCTTTCCTTGTTCCCCGAGCGATTATTAAGAACATAAGATCCCGCATTTAACTTGCCCGAATATGCTCTGAAAAAAGCCAAACGGCCAACAAACGGGTCTGTAGCAATTTTAAATGCCAAAGCCGAAAAAGGCTCGTTTATATCCGGTTTTCTTAGAACTTCTTTTCCTGTATTAGGATCTATTCCAGTAATTCCTTCTTTATCCATTGGTGAAGGAAGATAACGACATACGGCATCCAGTAAAAACTGTACTCCTTTATTTTTAAAGGAAGAGCCACATATCATTGGAATAATACTCATATCCATTACTGCCGCCCTCAGAGCTGCATGAACTTCTTCTTCGGTAATAGAATCTTCATCTTCAAAGAACTTCTCCATTAAAGTTTCATCGTATTCCGCAACCGCTTCAATTAAGGCGGCACGATATTCGTGCACTTCCTCCTTCATTTCCGCTGGAATATCAATGATATCAAAGGTAGAACCCATATCCTCTTCATGCCAAACTATGGCACGGTTTTTAACAAGGTCTACAATACCTTTAAAATCTGCCTCTTCTCCAATTGGCAATACAATGGGCACTGCATTGGATTTCAACATATCCTTTACCTGGTTACAAACCATCAGAAAGTTAGATCCCTGTCTGTCCATTTTATTTACAAAGCCCATACGAGGAACTTTGTAATTATCTGCCAATCTCCAGTTAGTTTCAGACTGTGGTTCAACACCATCAACTGCGCTGAAAAGAAAAACCAAACCATCTAATACCCTGAGTGATCGATTTACCTCAACGGTAAAATCCACGTGTCCGGGGGTATCTATAATATTAAAATGATAGGGCTTAGATTCAGGGATTATTTGTCCATTCTTAGTTGGAAAATCCCAGGTACAGGTTGTAGCCGCTGAGGTAATGGTAATACCACGCTCCTGTTCCTGTGCCATCCAATCCATGGTAGCCGCACCATCATGAACTTCACCTATTTTGTGACTTACACCTGTATAGAATAAAATACGTTCAGTAGTTGTGGTTTTACCCGCATCAATATGCGCAGCAATACCAATATTTCTCGTATATTTTAAATCTCTTGCCATTTTATCTTAAAATCTAAAGTGGGAAAATGCCTTATTGGCTTCCGCCATTTTATGAGTATCCACTCTTCTTTTAACCGCAGCACCTTCTTCTTTAGAAGCTGCCAATATTTCCCCGGCCAATTTTTGAGCCATGGATTTTTCGTTACGCTTTCGTGCAAAGCTTATAAGCCATTTCATAGAAGTTGAAATTTTTCTATCTGGTCTTATTTGCATAGGGATCTGAAAAGTTGCACCCCCTACTCTTCTGCTTCTTACCTCAACATGGGGCATTACATTGGAAAGTGCTTCTTTCCATAAGTCCAAAGCAGATTTCTCTTCATCAGTTTTCTTTTCTTCTACAATGTCAATAGCATCGTAGAATACTTTGAAAGCAACTGATTTCTTGCCATCCCACATTAACATGTTCACAAAACGTGTTACCAGCTGGTCATTAAACCTTGGATCCGGTAATAGTGGTCTTTTTTTCGCCTGTCTTTTTCTCATCTCTTCTTCTTACAAGTTTAGATTACTTTTTAGGGCGTTTTGCTCCGTATTTAGATCTTCTTTGGGTCCTTCCAGCAACTCCTGCTGTATCTAAAGCCCCTCGGACAATATGATATCTAACTCCTGGCAAATCTTTCACCCTTCCGCCTCTAACCAATACTATCGAGTGCTCCTGGAGATTGTGACCCTCGCCGGGAATGTAAGCGTTTACCTCCTTACCATTGGTTAACCTTACCCTTGCAACCTTACGCATTGCAGAATTTGGTTTCTTAGGTGTCGTGGTATAAACCCGCGTACAAACCCCTCTTCGCTGGGGGCACGAATCCAAAGCAGCCGATTTACTCTTCTTGGTAATTGTGGCCCTTCCTTTTCGTACTAATTGTGAAATTGTTGGCATACTAATATATATGTATAAATACTACCCTCATTTAAGGGCTGGCAAATGTAGTAATTATTCATTATAATTCAAATGCTATCCCTTAATTTTCTCTTATTTTTTTTTTACGCTTTTTATTGCATAACAATAATTGAGAAATGAAGCCTTCTTGGCACTTAATTAATCCTTTCACTATACCTTAATATATACTCACTAAAATATTAATTTCAATACAGTTTAATATTGTCAATTTCTCAACCTTTTTCTTAAGAAGTCTAATGATTATTATTTTATTAAGAGTTAATAGATTTATTAATCAATGATTTAACATATTTTATAACAATATTTTTAACAATAGTCTGTTAAATTGTTTTTTTCTTGTCTGCATTCTTAAAGTTTTATTAAAATATGTTTGGTTTATTAACATGAAATTTGGATTTTCGTGGTTAGCTAATTCAAATAATTGAAAAATGAGAACAAATTTAAATGGAATCTTGACGCTACTTTTGGCGTTTGTTGTGCATTTATCATTTGCGCAAGACAAGACGATTTCAGGTACGGTCACTGATTTTGAAGGTTTACCGTTGCCTGGCGTAAACATCCTTGTTGAAGGTACAACAACAGGTACCCAGACCGATTTCGATGGTAATTACGTAATCAGTGCCAGTGAAGGTCAGGCGCTGGTCTTCACTTACATTGGTCAAAGAGATGTAAGAATTGTCGTTGGTGCAGGTAATACTATAAATGTACAGATGGAAGAAGACGCCCAGGCTCTCGAGGAAGTTGTAGTAACTGCACAAGGTATTGAAAGAGAAGAGAGGTCTTTAGGTTATGCGGTATCAAGTGTAGATGAAGGGCAAATCGAATCAAGACCTGAAGCAGATATAGGTCGGGTACTTCAAGGAAAAGTAGCCGGGGTTAATATCACCGCCAGCAACGGTCTTTCTGGTTCTGGTACCAATATCATCATTCGGGGTTATTCCTCTGTTACACAGTCTAACCAGCCGCTTTTTGTTGTTGATGGGGTGCCAATTGATTCAGGTACCAATAACCAAGGTTCTATCCTGGATGGCAATACTGCTTCCAGTAGGTTTTTGGATTTAGATCCAAACACCATCAAAGAAGTTAACGTGCTTAAAGGTTTAAGTGCAACTGTTCTTTACGGTAACAGAGGTCGAAACGGGGTAATCCTTATTACGACCAAGAGTTCCACTACAGGAGATGCTCCTAGTAAAACGGAAGTTACTGTAAGTACTTCTGTGTTCCAATCAGATGCGATCCTTCCTAATTATCAGGATAACTATGGTGGTGGTTTCCACCAGGGATTTGGATTCTTCTTTAGTAACTGGGGACCAAGATTCGACAGAACCGATGATGATGCAGTTTCTCTTGCAGGACAATGGTTAGGAAACACATCTGGATTTGCACAATTAAGTCATCCTTTGAATTTTTTAGCCGATCAATCTTTGGTTGCTGGTTACGAAGACATCGCAGCTCAGCCATATGCATATAAACCTTATAACGGAGTTGAAGATTTTTTTAGAACAGGATTTGTAACCACTACCTCTATTAACCTAAGAGGTGGGAGTGACAAAGCTAGTTATAACTTTAACTACGGTCATACGGATGACAGAGGTATTACTCCCGGAAACAGAGTATTGAGAAATAACTTTTCCATAGGTGGTAATGCCAGGCTAACTAATAAATTTACTATCCAGGGTTCATTCCAGTTTATTAAAACCGACTTTAACTCACCTCCGGTAGCACCTTCTTTGGGTAGTGGATCGGCCTTTAACGGTGGTTCCGTCTTCGGGGATGTTTTATATACACCACGTAGTGTAGATTTAACTGGACTTCCTTTCCAGGCAGCTGATGGCAGAAGTATGTATTACCGTTCTGGTAATGATATCCAAAACCCTTATTGGACTGTTGCAAATGTGAAAACTAGCCAGGACACGGACCGTTTTATAGGAAATAGTTCCATCTCTTATGAAATTAATGATTGGATGAACTTGTCTTACAGACTTGGTTTAGACACCTATACTGAGCTTAACTCTTATGGACAGAACAAAGGTGGAGTTGATGGACAACCCTTAGGACTTTTAAGAACACGTACGGTAAGAAATACTATTTGGAATCACGATTTAATCTTGTCAGCAGATAGAGACCTATCGGAAAAACTCAACTTAAAAGCTATATTGGGAATTAATGCCAGAAGAGATACTTTTAATTCTGATGGTATAGAAAGTCAAGGTCAATTAGTATTTGGAGTATTAGAACACTTTAATTTTACAACTCCTTCTCCTAAAAACTCTTTTGTTAGAAGTGGGAATGATAACCTGGCACAAACTTTCGAAGAGAATTTAATGGGAGCCTATTTAGATTTAACTTTTGGATATGAAGATTGGATGTATGTCAACCTTGTAGGTAGAAACGACTGGTCCTCTACCCTGGAATCAGGGAATAATTCCTTATTCTATCCGGGAGCCAGCCTTTCCTTTATACCAACATCTCTGTGGGATTCAATGCAAGGAAAAGCGCTGTCTTATATGAAAGTACGTTTTGGTTACGGTTCCTCTGCAGGGTTTCCTACACCATATAATACAAGAAGTGTATTAGGTTTAAATGCCAGAAACCTTGTAGATCTCAATGGAAATGTCGTTTCTTCAAATACGGTAGACAATTCTTTGGGTAACCCAGGTCTAAAACCAGAACGAGTAGCAGAACTTGAGCTTGGTATTGATGCTAGATTCTTTAATATTTGGAATTTCAATGTGAGTGTGTTTGATAAGAAAACTACAGATTTGATTACCAACAGACCACTAGACACTTCCACAGGATTTACCGGAACCACGGTTAATATTGGTGAGATTAAATCTCAAGGTATTGAAATAGATACGAATATTGACATTTTAAAAGAGTTCGAACACAAGATTGGCTTTAATATAGCTGCCAACTTTACGGCCATAGAAACCACGGTTACAAAATTAGCTGAAGATACGAACAATATTCTTCTAACTTCTGCTATTGCAGGAGAGGCAGCGAACTATGCTGTGGAGGGAAGGCCGTTTGGGGTGTTTTTAGGAACTACTATTCTAGAAGATGATGCGGGTAATAAACTGGTAAATGATGCAGGGCGTTATTTAGTGCAAAATGAAATCAGTGAAATAGGAGATCCTAACCCGGACTGGAATACCGCAGTTATACCAACTATCACCTTTAAGAATTTTACCTTATCGGGGAACTTTCAGTACCGCCACGGAGGAGATATCTATTCTACAACAGCTACTACTTTAATTGCCAGAGGTGTTGTAGATGACGATATACCAGTTCAAAGGGAAGCTCAATATATTCTGCCCGGGGTAAGACAAGCAGATGGCCTGCCTAACCAAACTGCGATAACTGCCACACAACTTGGTTTTAGTACCTATTTTGCAGATGGCATCAATACATTCACAGTTTATGACGGAAGTACTTTTAGAATACAAGAAGCGTCTTTAAGTTATTCTCTACCGGCTAAATCTTTAGACAAGACACCATTCGGAAATTTGTCTTTTACTCTTTCCGGACAAAACTTATGGTTTAAAGCTATTAACATGCCAGATGACGTAAGATACGATACGAACTCGTCTAGTACAGGTGTTGGTAATGGTCAGGGTATTGACTTCTTTACAGGGCCTTCTTCTAGAAGATATGGATTAACAGTAAGAGCTTCCTTCTAACAGAATAGATAAGAGAAATGAAAAATATAAAAAATATTATGAGAAATAGGTATAAGTTTATTGGTTTGGCTTTTATTGCCACATCAATGTTACTAATAAATGGATGCGAAACCACCGATTTAAGTGTGCAAGAGAATCCAAACTTTTTGAGTCCAGTTTCAGCAGATATTGACTTTTTCCTGAATGCTTTTCAGATTAAAGTGGCAAACCTGCATTCCGGAACGGAAGGACGAGGTGAAAATGGATGGGCACAATTTGGAATGGAGCCTGTAAGAATACAGCATGGCTTTGGTCCAACGTATAGAGATCTTTACGATCCGGGAGATTTTGATCAAATTTGGGATGATGCCTATTCTGAGGTACTTATTGACATCAGAACCATGACTCCACTCGCAGAAGAAGCAGAACTTTTTACCCATGTTGCCATAGGTCAGGTCTTGGAAGCCTTTGTAATGATGAACATGGTTGATTTATTTGGAGATGTTCCTTATTCTGAAGCAGCAAGAGGTAATGAAGGTATTTTTAATCCGGCTGTTGATTCTGGTGCAGATATCTATGCCGCTATTGATGCACTTTTGGTAGATGCAATCGCTAATCTTCAAAAATCCGAAATAGCACTTCCTTCTAACGACTTGTATTACGGAGGGGATGAAGGTAAGTGGATAAAAGCGGCTAATACCATGAGACTGCGCCTGGCAGTACAGAGTAGGTTAGTAAATACAGCTCAGTCTACTGCAACTATTAATAGCATTGTAGGTGGAGGACAGTTTATCGCATCCTCTGCGGATGATATGCAATTCCAATGGGGCACTAGTAATGCTGCTCCTGATAGCAGGCATCCTTATTTTGATGCTCTTTATGACGGACAGGGACCTAGTTCTGACTATTACACCTGTAACTATTTTATGAATTTAATGGCGAATCAGTACACTGCAATTGATCCCAGAATTCGTTACTATTTTTACAGACAACAAAGTAATTATGATGGAGCTGATAATATTACGAAAGAATGCGTAGGTGAACCAACTGTCCCTTCCTGGTGGACAGGCTTTAATTACTATTGCACAGTTCCTGCTCCAAATGGATATGATGGTCTTTGGGGAAGAAACCATATGGATGATGATGGTATTCCTCCAGATGATGCTTTTAGAACAATCCATGGAGTTTACCCTGTTGGTGGGCCATTTGATGCTGATGATTACAGAAATGTTTCTGGTTCTACGGCTGTAAGTGAAGGTTTGGCAGGAGCTGGGATATCCCCAATGCTAATAGCTGCCAACACCCACTTAATGTTAGCTGAAGCAGCACTTGTTTTAGGGACTGCCGGTGATGCCAGAACGTACTTAGAGACTGGTGTTAGAGAATCAATGCAAAAAGTAGCTGCTTTTGGAGCTTCCTTAGCAGCTGGTTCTGGTTTGGAGGCAACCCCTGCACTTATTGATGACCATATTGCGAGGATATTAGTCGCCTATGATGCAGCAGACAATACCGGAAAACTGAGAATCATTGCGGAGCAAGTTTTTATTGCTTCCTGGTGTGACGGAATGACTGCGTATAACACCTATAGAAGAACAGGGCAACCAGATAATTTAAGTCCTGCCTTTGTTGTAGAAAATCCCGGTACTTTTGTTAGATCTATGTGGTATCCACAAACTGCTTCTGACAACAATACTAACATTTCTCAGAAAGCAAACCCGGATACCCCTGTTTTTTGGGATACTAACCCTCCAGGATTTGTAAATTAATATATCTTTAAAAAATGAAAAGTATGAAAAATATTAACAAAATCATTTTAGGAATGCTCGCAGTTAGCGTTGCAATGGTGTCCTGCGAGAATAACGATAAGGATCCATTAAACGTCCATACAACTGATGCCAATAAAGCAGCATATGTACGTGCAGTCGTTAATCAAGTAGTTTACCTTGTAGAGGATATTGGTGATGCAACCTTTGAAGCAAAAATTGATGTTCCGGTAGATAATGTTGCCCAGTATGATCTAAG
>JAHEHU010000028.1 GCA_024639765.1 Eudoraea sp. | reverse complement strand
CCTTTAAGATCCTCTTTTTTGGTTTCTTTTGTAATTCGTATGGTTTCGGGCAGTGGTACCATGGAACGCAATACGTCATTCATATTCTCAATAGCTGCATGTGTATATATCCTGCCAATAGAAGGATCTAAGTGTTTTAACAAACGCTGGGCCTTACCCAGGCTGTACCCAAACAGCACAGAGGTTTTTCCATCGCCCTTGTTTTCCGTCCACCACCTGTTGATATCGTCAAATACTTCTTCCTGTGGAACCCATTTAAATGCGGGAAGTCCAAAGGTACATTCTGTGATAAAAGAGTCGCATTTTATTGGTTCAAAAGGGGTGGTAAGACCATCGTTCTCGGTTTTATAATCTCCTGAGAAGACCCAGACCTCTCCTTTGTATTCCACTCGTATTTGAGATGAACCTATGATATGACCGGCAGGGTGAAGACTAAACGTTACGCCATGTATCTTGAAAGATTCGCCCCAGGATAGACCACTAACATTAATTTTCCCTAATCTATGCTTGATGATCGGAACATTACGCTGATGAGTGATGTATTTTTTATGTCCCCCGCGACTGTGATCAGCATGTCCATGGGATATAATCGCTTTTGCTACGGGTTTCCAGGGGTCTATGTATACCTGTGCCTGAGGACAGTATATACCTTTATTGGTAAAGACTAAAAGCGGACTTTTCATAGCCCTACGAAGGTACAAAAACCTTGTAATACTTAAGTGTGATCAGGAAGGCTTACTTCTGATTTTCAGTAACAGATATTTCCTATGATAACAAGAAAATTGAAAATATTTGACAGGGGTATATTTTAAAAATAATGGATGATTTATTGAACAAATCCCTGTCAAAAAAAGTATCTTTGTAGTATAGAATTATTTATAATATGCCCATTTTAGATTTATACGGACACAGTGAAAAACGGAGTAATTTAGCCCACTTTGCTGCCATAGCTTCTTTGGCTGCTGTAGATGGGGAAATCAATCAGAAAGAACAGAAAGTGATCGATCGCTTTGCTGTAAAGTTGGATATTTCCGGAGCTGAGTACAAGGAGGTGATGAAGAAGGAGAATAAGTACCCTATTGAAGCACCTTACACCTCAGAAAAACGCTTAGAACGACTTTATGATCTTTTCAATATTATCTATGCGGATCACGATATAGACGAGGGAGAATATAAAATGCTAAAGAGATATGCATTGGCCCTGGGGTATTCACCGGCTAAGGCAGAAAAAATAATCAAAAGGTCCATTATCTTGTTCAGGGGGAAATTCGATTTTGAAGACTACCTGTATATGATGAAACGAAGGAAAGAGTAAGTGCTCCTGATTTGATAATTTGAGCTTAGGCTTGTGCGGCCATAAATTCTTCAGCTTTTTCAACCATTTTCCTGCTTCCGCAAAAGAAGGGAACCCGCTCATGAAGTTCCGTTGGCTGAATCTCCAGGATCCTTTTATATCCGTTACTTGCTTTTCCATTGGCCTGCTCTGCCAAAAATGCCATAGGGTTACACTCGTAGAGCAAACGCAATTTTCCGTTTGAGGCTACACTGCTTTTGGGATAAAGATAGATACCTCCTTTGATCATGTTTCTGTGAAAATCAGAGACCAAAGAACCAATATATCTGGAAGTATACGGTCTGTCCTCTTCTTCTCTTTGGCAATACTTAATGTAATCTTTCACTCCTTGAGGGAAATGAATATAATTTCCTTCATTCACAGAATAAATAGTCCCAGTTTCCGGAAATTCCATATTGGGATGAGAGAGGTAAAAAGTACCAATAGCCGGATTTAATGTAAAACCATTCACCCCATCTCCGGTAGTATACACCAACATAGTAGAGGTACCATAAACAATATATCCTGCGGCAACCTGATTAATACCCGGCTGAAGGAAATCTTTGAGCGTTACAGGAGTGCCTATATCTGTTACTCTTCTGTAAATTGAAAAAATAGTTCCTACAGATACGTTTACATCGATATTTGATGAACCGTCTAGCGGATCTATCAGAACTATATATTTGTTTTGATGTTTTTCATCATTGCTGTTCACACTAATAAAGTCATCTTCCTCTTCCGAGGCAATACCACAGACGATCTCTCTGTTCTTTAAGGTCTGAATAAACTTGTCATTGGCCAGAACGTCTAACTTTTGTTGATCTTCCCCTTGTATATTTGTATCGCCCACACCTCCCAGGATATCTATCAATCCTGCTTTGTTCACTTCATGGTTCACTACTTTGGCTGCCAGGCGAATGGCATTGATCAGCTTTGAAAGTTCACCGGAAGAATACTGAAAAGAAGATTGGTTTTCAATAATAAACTCTCCCAGTGTGGTGTTCTTTTTGTCCATTAAGGGGCTTGTGTTATTTGAGTACAAATATCGCACATTTTGTGAAACTAAAACGTTTTCGCAGGCCTTTCGTTTTTTAAATTTATAACTTTGTGTTTTATTTGTAACAATTATGACAACTACCATCCGAGATGCCACCGCAGAGGATATGCCTCATGTTTTGGTCCTTATTAAAGAACTGGCAACATTTGAAAAGGAACCGAATGCCGTTGAGATAACTGTAGAGGATCTGGTAAGAGATGGATTAGGAGAGGCACCTCTCTTTCGATGTTTTGTGGGAGAAATAAATGGAGAAATTGGAGGAATGGCCCTGGTTTATCCACGGTATTCTACCTGGAAAGGTCCCGTACTGCATTTGGAGGACCTTATTGTCACTGAGCAGATGCGAGGAAGTGGTCTTGGTAACGCCCTGCTTGCTAAAGTTGTTCAATATGGGCATAAGATCAAGGCAAAACGGATCAGCTGGGAGGTATTAGATTGGAATGAGCCCGCTATTTCTTTTTATGAACGTAAAGGGGCAAAGGTAATGCGAGACTGGGATGTGGTGCAATTAGATGAACAAGGAATTCTAAACTTTATTAAGAACCTATGAGGATCTTCAAATTTGGAGGCGCATCTGTAAAGGATGCCGATGGACTAAAGAATCTGGTCAACGTATTACAAGAGGTTGGCTTTCAGGATACTTTTTTGGTTATTTCAGCCATGGGAAAAACTACGAATGCCATGGAAGAAGTGGTCAATGCATATTTTAAGGATAAGACGCTGTTGCCGGCATCCCTGCAAGTCGTTATGGAGTATCATATGCAGATACTGAATGAACTTTTTGATTCACCCGGGCATACAATATTTAAAGAGGTACAGGCTCTTTTTGAGGAAGTAAAGGGCTTCCTTGCCTGGAATAAATCACCGAAATACAATTTTGTCTATGATCAGGTGGTAAGCTACGGGGAATTACTTTCCACAACCATCCTTAGTGCATACCTCAATGAAGTAGGCATTCACAATACCTGGCTCGACATTCGAAACTTCATCAAGACAGACAACAACTACAGGGATGTGGACATACAATGGGAAAAAACACAAGAACGCCTTGCCCAGGGATTGGATAAAGGAAAATTATATGTAAGCCAGGGGTTCATTGGTAGTGATGAGAATAACTTTACAACCACTCTGGGAAGAGAAGGATCAGATTATACAGCTGCCATTCTCGCCTATTGTCTCAATGCACAATCGGTTACCATTTGGAAGGATGTGCCCGGCGTATTAAATGCAGATCCCAGGTATTTTAAAGAGTCGCAATTACTCAACAAGATCTCCTACCGGGAAGCCATTGAGCTTGCCTTTTATGGCGCTTCCGTCATTCACCCTAAGACACTTCAGCCCCTGCAAAGGAAGGAGATACCCTTGCTGGTAAAATCCTTCTTACACCCAAAAGATGCCGGGACCATGGTGGGTAAAGGAGAAGGTATAGACCCCAAGATTCCTTGTTTTATTGTAAAAAAGAATCAGGTGCTAATGAAACTATCCTCTCTCGATTTTTCATTTATCGTGGAGGACAGCATTAGCGATCTCTTTAAACTTCTGCACGATTATAAGATGAAGGTAGATATGATACAAAATTCGGCCATCAGTTTTTCGGTATGCGTAGATAATAAATTTGGGCGTTTAGAAGAATTGTTAGATCATTTGAAGGGAAAATTCAAAGTGGTGCATCACGAAGGAGTGTCTCTTTATACTATCAGGCATTTTGATGCACAATCTATTGAGTCACTTCAAAATGGGAAAGAAGTACTTTTAGAACAGCGGGGAAAGGAAACGGTTCAATTGGTGGTGAAATAAGGATCAATCAGTTATAATTCTTAGGGTCAATAACAAAACACCATAGCCTATTTTCCTATCTTTACCCTCATATTTGTAAATTGACTTATGGGTTTAGTAACGGCCAAAGAAGTAGCCAAAGCCATTAATCTTGAGCGATACGGATTTTTTGGAACGTTCATGGGATGGATGCTGATGAAGATCACTCAGCTGTCTTCTATGAATGCATTCTATGAAAAACACAAGGATCTGGAAGCCAAACCATTTCTGGATGCCATTCTGGAGCACTATGAGATAGATTTTGAAATTCCGGAAGAAGATATCAAAAGGCTTCCCAAAGAGGGCGCTTTTATTACGATCAGTAATCACCCGCTGGGAGGTATTGATGGTATCTTGTTGCTAAAACTATTACTGCAGCACCGGGAAGATTTTAAGATCATAGCCAATTTTTTATTGCATAGGGTAGAGCCCTTAATTCCTTTTATCTTGCCGGTGAATCCGTTTGAAAACCACAAGGATGCAAAGAGTAGCATCGCCGGATTTAAAAATGCCTTACAGCACTTGCAAAATGGTCATCCTCTTGGGATCTTTCCGGCAGGAGAAGTGTCTACCTACAAGGATGGAAAGCTTATAGTGGACAGACCCTGGGAAGAAGCTGCCTTAAAATTGATCCGCAAGGCAGGAGTGCCGGTGGTTCCCATATATTTTCATGCAAAGAACAGTAAGCTGTTCTATCGTTTGTCCAAGATCAACGACATTTTCAGGACCGCAAAGCTACCCTCAGAATTAACTACCCAAAGGAACAGAGCAATAAAGGTTAGAATAGGGCAGCCTATTTCAGTAGCCTCGCAGAATGAACATGAAACGCTGGAAGATTTCACGGATCTTCTTAGAAGAAAAACATATATCCTGGCCAATGCCTATGAAAAAGAAAGGCTTATAGATCAAATTCCCGGGAGCCTAAAAATTCCCAAGCCACCTCGTAAGATCGCCACGGCGGTCAGGACCGAGGTCATTCAGGGAGAAATAGAAAAGCTTAGGGAGAAGGATTGCAGATTGCTACAGAGTAAGAATTACGAAGTATTCCTGGCCCAGAAAAAGGACATGCCTTTTATTCTTAATGAGATTGGGAGACAACGAGAAATGACCTTTCGTGCCATTGGAGAAGGTACCAACAAGGCCATAGATCTTGATAGGTTTGATGAATTTTACCATCACTTGTTTTTATGGGACGATCAGGATAAGGCAATTGTAGGTGCCTATCGTATGGGGATGGGGTCCCAGATTTTTAAGGAACACGGAATTGACGGCTTTTACCTTCAGGATCTTTTTGGATTTGAACCGGAACTTTATAGTATGATGTCACAATCTATTGAGATGGGACGCGCCTATATCGTGAAAGAATACCAGCAAAAGCCAATGCCCCTTTTCCTCTTGTGGAAGGGAATAGTGCATACCACTTTGAGGCATCCTGAGCATAAGTATCTTATTGGCGGGGTAAGTATAAGTAATCAATTCTCAAATTTCTCCAAATCCCTTATGATCGAATTTATGAAGTCTAATTATTGGGATCCGTATGTGGCACAATACATTCACCCAAAAAAGGAATTCAAGGTGAAATTAAAAGATGCTGATAAGGAGTTCGTTTTTGATGAAACTGAGGCTGATCTTAATAAATTTGACCGACTCATAGAAGAAGTGGAGCCCGGAAGTCTGCGCTTACCTGTCCTTATAAAGAAGTACATAAAGCAAAATGCCAAGGTGGTTGCTTTTAATGTAGACCCTCTATTTAACAATGCAGTAGATGGGCTGATGTATATAAAGATTGCTGATCTCCCGGAAAGTACTGTAAAGCCCGTTATGGAGGAGTTCCAGGCTGAACTGGAACGAAAAATGGCTGAGAATAATGGTGCTCATTAGGAAAATTCCCTCTCTGTAAAGTCTTTGCAATAGTCCCTGATCTCATTTCTGGCTTTGAGAAAAGCAGCATGAATTTCTTCACTGCTACCTGTTACCTTTGAAGGATCGAAGAAATTGCGGTGTAGTCTTACAGCAGTTTTTGATGGGATGTAAGGGCAATTCTCCTTGGCATGATCGCATACCGTAATGATAAAGTCCCATGGGGTACTAGAATATTCATCCACATTGTTAGACGTATGCCCCGAAATATCAATTCCATCTTCTTTCATAATAGTAACCGCACCCGGGTTTAATCCGTGTGTTTCTATACCGGCACTATATACCTGGGCCCTTTCTTTCAAAAAAGTTTTTAAATAGCCGTGTGCCATCTGACTTCTGCAAGAATTTCCGGTGCATAGAACCAGGATATTTTTTTTATTCATACTACTTTTAATTTAGTGATTTAGTCAATGCCTACAGAGGCACTTCGTTTTTCAAAGATCAAATTATCTTTCCAGACCCCATCTAATTTGCCAACGCGTTCACGACAGCCTATTAACCGAAATCCACATTGTTCATGTATATGGATGCTGGCTTTATTCTCAGGAAAAATACCCGATTGTATGGTCCAATATCCAGCCTTTTCACTGGCATCGATCAATGAAAGAAGCAGGCGCTTCCCAATTCCTTTACCTCTGTGATCTTTGCTTATATAGACACTAACCTCCCCAACACCGCCATACACACATCTGCTGGAGACTGCAGACAGGGCAGCCCATCCTGCTATGGTATCTTTTTCAAATGCAATAAGCCGGCATTCCTTTATATGAGATCTGTCCCAATTTTCATAAGAAGGAACCTCCTTTTCAAAAGTAGCAAACCCGGTGGCGATTCCCTCTTCGTAGATCCTGGATACGGTGGGCCAGTCTTCCGGATGCATGATTCGTATTTCCATTACTTTGTGCTTAACAACAACCAGAATCAGGGCTACAACAACCAGACACAGCCACAGGTTTATCTGTGGAAACACCGCAAAGTTCTTCAGCTTTACAGGCTGTTGGCTGAACACCTAACGTTATTAATAGTGCATTGTCCCTGTTTTGTGTTTCATGTACAAAGAGTTGCGCTGTATGAAAGGTCTCATTGCCAAATTCAAATCGAATAATGGCTTCCTGATCCATGGGCCTCATAGTATTTACCCTCTCCATAATAGCTAATGCCTTGGATGTTGTCAGATATTCGGTCTTGTTTTTTTCGGACGGACTTTCCCATAGCTGCACCACTGTTTCATTCCATGTATCCGTGCGTCCGCCACAGTCTACCGAATCTATTTTGGTATTTTTCACTTCGGTAATATGATAATTGGCACCTACCCTTTGTCCGGGAAGGAATTCGAAGATGAGCGATTTTGTAGCCTGTTCATTTAATAAGGTTAAGAATTCTTTTGTTTTCATTGTATGGTAGGTTTAACAACAGTTAATTTTTGTTTCATTAAAAAAAGAGTTAAGAAGGGTCTGTATCTCTTTCCATCGGTCTAGCGCAATACAGTAGCACACTTTTTTACCTTCTATCTCTCCTTCAATAAGACCAACACTTTTTAATTCTTTTAAGTGCTGTGAAATAGTAGGTTGTGCCAAGCCAATTTCCTCCACAATGTCATTGCAAATGCATGCATTCTTCTTGCTAATGAATTGAAGGATGGCAATCCTGCCAGGATGCCCGAGGACTTTAAAAATAGTGGCAAGTTCATTTTGTGATGTATCGAAAATATCTGTTTTGGTTAGGCCCATCTCATATTTATATATCGCAATATTACAATATAATATTTAATAAAAAAAGTCAGATCGTTAAATCTGACCTTATTCTTTGATCAGAACCATGGTTTTTTCCCTACCTGATAGGTATTGTAGAAATCTTCATCAGTTTTTGTAAGGTAGATAATTCCTTCAATAAGCCCAATGAGGCCGGGGATCCAAAAAAAGAATGCTCCCACAACAACACAAGTGGTTGCATATCCCAATAAAGTTACGGCCAGTAATATGATTCCTTCCTTGTTGTAGCCCAGGATAAATTTGTGAATTCCCAGAGATCCAAATAAAATCCCAAGAATACCGGCCAGGATCTTTTTATTATCGCCTCCGGCAGTTTTTAACCCTTCACGAAACTCTTCTGCCGTCTTTTTAGCTTCTTCCTTAAACTCTTCTGCCGATTCTTTTGCCTCCCCGGCAGCTTTCTTAGCTGATTCTTTAGCCTCGTCAAAGGCATCTTTAGCCTTGTCACCAAAATCTTTATCTTCTTCTGACATATTTGTTTATTTGTTGGTTACATACTGATTAAATGTAGGGATAAAATTTAATTCATAGAAATGCTTTTTCTACCGGTTCCCAAAGCTCTATCTTGTTTCCTTCAGGGTCAAGGATCCATCCAAATTTCCCATAATCGTATTCTTCCATGGTCCCAATAATAGTAACGCCTTCCTTCTTTAAAGCTGCCAGTAATTCAGTAAGATTTTCCACCCTGAAGTTCATCATAAATTGCTTTTCGCTGGGTTGGAAATAGCTGGTGTCTTCCTTAAACGGACTCCATTGTGTGGAGCAATCCTTCCCCTCTTTATCTTTCCACCAAAAAGTACAACCATACTGGTCTGTGTTTAGACCCAAATGCGTTTTGTACCAATCTTTTACTTTGTCGGGGTTCTTTGTTTTAAAGAAAAACCCGCCTAAACCTGTTACCCTGTTTTTCATTTATCTCGATTTTACATTGCTTTCATATAGTTCGATCCATTCATCTACGGTCATTTTAGAACAGAGTTCACCGAGCAGATCATAAGGGATTTGCTCTATTCTTTTGAAACGTATACAACTTTTCCCCATATCTAATTTTGTTTTTACATGTTTGGGGTATTCTGAAACAAACCAATCATGAAGGGATTTCTCTGCATAGATCCCCATATGATATAGGGCAATAAAATTTTTTTGAGAAGCTATACTAATAAATGGGAGGGGAAGTTCCGGTGTACAGTGATACCCGTCGGGATATATACTGTGTGGCACCACATACCCAATCATTCCGTAATTCATAACTTCCTCAAATCCTTCAGGAAGATTAGCAAGGATGGTTTTTCTGAGAGAGGAGATCGCACTTTTCCTGTCTTCAGGTAGGTTCATTATATACTCTTCAGGGGTTGCAGCATCTGAAGTCATAGTAAAGTTTATTGTTTATTAACCTGAAATACCTTCTTAAGAGAAGGACCCTTAAGTTAGGAAAATTTTTCTTTTATCTTATCTACAATAGTTTGAGCCAATTTGATCTTGCTTTCTTGTGTCCACCCGGCGATATGAGGTGATAGTAGCACCTTGTCAGAATGGATGAGGTAGTTAAATTCTTTCGGCATAGGCGTATCACTAAACAGCTCCTCAAAGGAAGTTTTCTCGTACTCCAAAACATCCAGGGCGGCACCCAGTATTTTTCCTGATCGTAGTGCCTGCACTAGGTCTTCAGTGACGACACACTTTCCTCTGGCCGTATTCACTAACCAGAAGGGTTTGGCAAATGCTTTAATAAAAGAATTGTTGACCATCCCCTTTGTGAGGTTGGTTTGGGGAACATGAAGACTAATAACATCGGCTTTTTGCTGTAATTCCTGAATCGATACCTGTTTTGCATGTTTGTCACCAACATTTTCCAGAATATCAACACAAAGTATGTCTACCTCAAATCCTTGTAATTTTTTGGCAAAGGCCTTCCCGGTATTTCCGTATCCTATGATCCCCACGGTCTTTCCATCTAATTCCAAACCGCGGTTACCCTCTCTATCCCAGATACCCTTGCGCACCTCTTTATCAGCTTTGTTTAAATTATTAAAAAGTGAAAGCAGCATGCCAAGGGCTTGTTCTCCCACAGCATTTCTGTTCCCTTCCGGAGCAGCTGCTAAAAATATCCCTTTTTGTTCTGCATAGGCTACATCAATATTTTCTAGTCCGGCGCCTACTCTCCCAATGAATTTTAAGTTGGTAGCTTTATCCAGAAACACTTTGTCTATTTTAAACCTGCTTCTTATGATGATCCCATCATATTCATGGATCACATTCTCCACTTCATCTTTGGGAGCCTTGTATTCTTCCCTGTTCTCAAAACCAAGCGCGGCTAATTGCTCTAAAAGTAATGGATGATTGGTGTCTAAATGCAATACTTTCATGTCCCTTAGATTTTGGGGTAATGGTTTTGTGTTCGTTTATCCTGCACGGTTCCGGTATGTGCAGTCGTACTTTTTTCGAAAAGTAAAAGCTGTACTTCTTCATTGTTCCTGGTAGCAGGGCAGTGTTCAACACCTTTGGGTACCACAATCATTTCACCCTCTTTTACCGTAATGGTCCTATCTCTGAATTGCATGTATAAGGTACCTTTCAGGACTTGAAATAATTCATCTTCCTTTTCGTGTGAATGCCAGACAAACTCACCCTGGATCTTTGCCAATAGTACCTGCATGTCATCTACCATGGCAATCTTATGTGGATGCCATTGTTTATTAAATAGGCTATGTTTTTCACGTAAGTTTATTGATTCCATAATTGTTATTTTTAAAGGCGTGTTATTTAATTCATCTTGATAGAAGGCAGTAATAAAATTGTACAGGCAATTGTGAAATTTGGCTTGCTTTTAAATGTTTTATTCATCTTGCATGGGAGGTTGGTCCTTTACGATAAACTCAAAAATATCCTTTCTGGAATAATGTCCGTTGACGTCAAAATCGAGTTTTTGCCTCGATATTTCTTGCAGATCTATCGTAGCCGTTAAAATACCATTTGTATTCCACAAGGGCCCCGCCAATACTTCACCATCCGGACCAACTATAACACTTCCTCCGGGGCACATAATCTCTGCTTCCTCCTTTAGAAGATGCTGATACTTTTCCGGGTACATTTCTTTGGTAATAAATTGATTGCATCCTAAAACAAAACACCTGCCTTCCAGGGCAATATGCCTCATGGAGGCTACCCATGATTCCCTTGCATCTGCCGTAGGGGCTATATAGATCTCTATCCCTTTCTGGTACATGGCCATACGTGCCAGTGGCATATAATTTTCCCAGCAGATGAGACCACCAAGTTTGCCGATGCCCGTATTGTAGGTGACCAGATCCTCGCCGGATGCCTCAGACCACACCACTCTTTCCGTACCGGTAGGTTTTATTTTGCGATGAACTCCCAAAAGTCCTTTTGAGGGCGAGATATAGAGCATGGAACAATGCAAGCTGCCATTAGAAGCCGTACGCTCCGTAACCCCTATGACAAGATACATTTTATGGACTTTGGCTAGTTTCTCCAGTCTTTTAAGGGAGTCTTCTGCAAGATCAAGACTATTCTTGTGATATTCGGCATAAAGGTTTCTTCCTTCGCTACTGCGTTTCCCAATGGTTGCCCCAAAGGTGAAGCCCCTGGGATATCCCGGAATAAAGGATTCGGGAAAAACCATAAGGTCATATGCCTCATGAGCATGTTTGGAAAGAAGGGTATCTATTTTGTCTATAGTCCCTTCTTTATTAAAAAACACAGGATGCTCCTGAACAACGCCAACTTTAACCTTCATACAAATAGTTTTCAACCCAGTTTGCTAATGTGGATTTACGGTCAAGGTATGTTTTTTTTTAGACTTTCAGATCCCGAGTAAGACCTTGGCGATGGTAAAGTAGATGAGGATCCCAAATATATCATTGCTGGTTGTAATAAAAGGTCCCGTAGCTATAGCAGGATCTATGCCCCTCTTGTGAAGGAACAATGGAGTGAAGGTGCCAATGATCCCTGCAACGACAATTACTGTAATGAGTGAAATGGAAATGGCCAGGGCAGTCATAAAAGTGCCTTTCCATACCCAGGTAAAAAATAGCAATACGAAGGCCAAAATAATACCATTCAACAAGGCCAGCAGCATTTCTTTTATCAATCTGTTCCCAATGCTTCCTTTAAGATCATCATTGGCCAATCCCTGCACAATAATGGCACTAGACTGTACGCCAACATTCCCTGCCATTGCAGCGATCAATGGGGTAAAGAAAAACAAAATGGCATGTTTACTGATCATTTCTTCAAAGTTGCCCATGATTGCCGCAGCACCAAGGCCCCCTAACAAGCCTAAAAATAGCCAGGGTAGTCTGGCACGTGTCAGTATCCAGATACTATCATCTGCTTCTACGTCCTGTGAGATCCCTGCGGCCAGCTGGTAATCCTTTTCGGCCTCCTCTTTAATGACATCTACAATATCATCAATGGTGATCCTTCCTACCAGTCTGCCAATTTCATCTACCACAGGAATTGCCTCCAGATCATACTTAGACATGATCTTGGCTACTTCTTCGGGCTTTTCATTCACATTTACAGAATCGACCTTGGGAATATATACGTTTTTAATGGGGTTCGTGGTAGAAGTTGTAAGAAGGTCCTTCAGTGAGAGACGACCTTTCAGTTTTTCATCATCATCCACCACATAAATAGAATGTACCCTGGTTACATTTTCTGCCTGCAACCGCATTTCCTTCACGCAACGAAGAACTGTCCAATTCTCGTTAACCTTTACTAATTCCTTCGCCATAAGTCCGCCTGCAGAATCCTCATCATATCGTAATAGATCAACGATATGCTTTGCATGTTCTCTATCCTCAATTTCGGATATTACCTCCTGAACGATCTCCTTTGGAAGTTCAGCAACAATATCTGCAGCGTCATCGGTATCAAGCTCTTCCAATTCTTCTGCGATCTCCTTCGATGACAGATTATTGAGAATGGCCTCTCGTACATGCTCATCCAGCTCCGTTAATACATCTGAGGTTTTGTCGCTATCTAATAACTTTATGAGGTAGGTAGCTTGTTCTGCACTCAGATCATTAGTGATCTCTGCCACATCGGCAAAGTGAACCTCCTCCAATAGGGACTGCAAGGCTGCATCCTTGTTGGCATCGATCAGCTCAATTATTTCGGCTAATAGTTCTTCTGTGAGTTTAAACGGTGTCATTTGCTATCTTCCTTGTCAACGATATAAAATCGTTTACACCCAGCTGTTCCGGACGTTGGTCAAAGATAGCATCTTCTTTTAGATTTTGAGAGAGGTTGAAACTTTTTAAACTATTCCGTATGGTCTTACGCCTTTGATTAAAGGCGGTCTTTACCACCCTGAAGAATAAAGCTTCATCACAGTCTAGTTCAATACATGGTTTGCGGGTGAGCTTTAAAACTCCGGATTGTACTTTTGGCGGAGGATCAAATACTTCCGGATGAACGGTAAAAAGGTATTCAGCGTCATAAAATGCCTGAACAAAAACCGATAAAATGCCATAGGCCTTGCTTCCTTCTTTCTCACAAATACGTTTGGCTACCTCCTTCTGGAACATACCCGAAAATTCCGGAATCTGTTTTTTGAATTCCAACAGTTTAAAAACGATCTGAGTTGAAATATTATATGGGAAATTACCGATGATGGCAAATTGTTTGTCGCCAAAAAGTGAATGCAGGTCCACCTGAAGAAAATCGGCTTCCACCACTTCAAAGCTGTGCTTTCTATCCATGATCTTAGGGTGTTCCAAAGGAAAACTATGATTGAGATATACAATAGAGTCCGCGTCAAGATCCATGGCGATCAGGTTAATATCTCGCATTAAAAGGTATTTGGTGAGCACTCCTGTTCCAGGACCAATTTCAAGAACATCTTTGTAACCAGACAGTGACAAGGTTGATGAAATTTTTTGTGCAATTACCTCATCCTTCAAAAAGTGTTGCCCAAGATATTTTTTGGCCTTAACCGGCCCCTCATCTTTGAAAGGCATTCTTTTTTTCTGAGATGAATGGGAATAAGATTTTTTTCGTTTGCCCATCAATATTGTTGCTTAAGATTCAGATTTTCCCAAATAGACCCATGCCTCGGTTCCTGAGGCCAGTGTTGCTTTTTTCCGGAAGTACGCATCCCCTTCGTATATATCTACACGCTTCAGTTCATCTGTACTTATAATATATACAATGCCGGGAACTCCTTTGTCAGAATTAGCAGTAGAAGTTACGGTAGGGTAGAGGCCTCCTACCAATTCTTTGGAAATGGTATGTGCCTTTAGATGGTCCTTATTGCCGGTTAAAATCCTTGAGAATACCATTTGTTGTACTTCTTTATCCTGGAGGGTTCCATATGTAAACAAGAATTCTGTAGCGCTGGCTATAACAGGTTTTTCAATGGCGACCACTTCTAATTCCGTTCTGAATGCCACCAGTGAGTTGCCAAATAGTTTTATAGTGTCATTTCGTAAACGTTCTGCGTCGTTTTGATAATAGAGGTCTAGTGTTTCCCTGTCCTTTACTTTGAATTGAACCGAATAGGTAATGCCGCCCATTTCTTCATCCACGAGGACCCTGGTCATTGTTGCCTCCAAAAATTTACCGGTGGCCAGAACATCTGGGATATGAGTGTTCATCATCCAGGTTACCCAGGTATCTTTGACAGATTCTTCTACATTTATGGTGACATTGTATATTAACATAGGATCTATAATGGTACGTAAATGTATAGGTTAGTTAATGGTATCGCCCCTCAGAATCCTGAAATTCTTTCTTGCCTGTGGGAAGTAATAACTATCCTGAAACGTATACAAGATTCGTTCATAGTGATATTTCGCCTTTTCGGGCTTATTTAACTTTGTACGATATAATTCTGCCATAGCAAAGTGTGCATCATCTGCAAGGATATCATCCCCGTAGAACTCCACGATCTTGAGGTAATTAAAAAGTGCCCCTTCGAGGTCGTCAGAGGCTACCAGTAATTGTGCCTGTCTCAGCAATGCTTCATCTTCTATCTTTTCGCCCTTATGTTGTTGTAGAATATCTTCCAAAACGGCAATGGCTTCTTTATTTTTATTTTGGTAAGCGAGAAGATCTGCCCTGGCGTATTTTTTCAAAGCGGTCTGGGTTGAATCCTCCAGCGAATTATCTGAGATCAGTAAGCTTAGTTGCATAGCGTCATTGGCAATGAGTTGCGAAGTAGAGCCGCGCAATACCTTTAACTGGGTTAGAGCCCAATCAAAATCACCTTTATAAAAACTTGTTTGTGCTACTTTAAACCTTGCTTCCTGTCCCAGGACATCATTCTTAAGGCTTTTTTGGATCTGGGAAAAATAGATAAGGGCCTCATTAAATTTTTGATCGAATACCAAGATATCACCAAGGGCAAGCTTTATATAGGCTTCTCCGTATTTTGTCAATGGCAGGTCCAGGGACCTTTTTAAGATAGGGATGGCTTTACCTGATTCATTTCTCCTGAAGGTTAGAAAATTGGCATAAGCAACCTGCAGTTGCAAGGTGGGAACCTGATAGTCATAGACTGCCATCAGTTCCCGGTAACGTTCGTCAATGCCGGGAAGATCTCTATCTTCTGCACTGAGCAATTCAATATCTAAAAGGTGGAGTTGTGCATTGAGTTTTGTCACAACTTCGGAGCTGTTCTTCACAATATATTCAAAGATGGCCTTTGCAATATCTACGGCCTCATTTTCCAGCGACGTGTTCCCCAAAGTTTCCATACGTTCAAAGGATGCTCCTGAAGCCCTTTTGTAAATAGCCTTTTCCTGGGTGAAAGCGAAATTGTATTGTTTTTGTTGAACATAGAGCCAACTTAATAATTCGTTCCATATAACATCCGGATCTTTTTGGGCTTTTTGCAGAATGGCTTTTTTGAGCAAGCGATTGTTCTCATTTTCCGGCTCCTCAGAAATAAAATCCCCTATCTTACCTATTACATTCCCAATGGTTGTTCTTCCATTACCCAGTAGCTGAAGATAGGAAACAAACATTTTCTCAGTATTCCCTTGTTCCCCATAAATCTGAGCTATTTGAAAATTGTAATCGAGCTGGGGATTCAACTCCATGGCCCTTTCATAGGCTTGTAAGGAATAATCTAGCAAAGAAAACCTTTGAAAACCTACCCCTATCCCATAGCCGTAATTTGGATTTTTTTCAATGGCTGCCAAGGCCTTTTTGTAATATTCAGTAGCTTTTTCAAAGTTCTCCTGAAGCCTGAAATTATAACCCAATTCAATTAAGATGGTAGGGAAGGCATTTCCGGATTGGATTCGACCCATAAGAAAGGCTTCGGCCTTATCATAGTATTCCAATTGTTGATAACAACGTACCATATTTTCCGCAAAGTCCATTCTGCGCGGATTTTGGTCTACCAGTTGTTCATAAAATACGAGAGCTTTCTCGTATTCCCCATCGTTGAAGTACTGTTTCGCTAAAAAGTCGTCTTGTGCCCAACCACCAAGAAAAGTGAATAAGCACAACCATAAAATAATACCTTTCATCATGCAACTTTCTCAAAGGTAACCAAGTCCTGGAAGAAAAACTATCAATGAAACCTTAATCTATAAGATCAAATCCGGTATAGGGGACCAGTATTTGTGGGATACGGATCCCTTCATCTGTTTGGTAATTCTCAAGAATTCCTGCCAAAACCCTTGGTAGAGCCAGGGAGCTTCCGTTGAGTGTATGAGCCAGTTGTGTTTTGCCATTTTCATCCTTGAATCGAAGTTTAAGTCGGTTCGACTGATAGGTCTCAAAATTGGAAACGGAACTTATTTCTAACCATCTATCCTGTGCCGTGGAAAACACTTCAAAATCATAGGTAAGTGCCGAGGTAAAACCAAGATCACCCCCACACAAACGAAGAATTCTAAAGGGGAGTTTCAATTCTCTTAGAATATCCTTTATGTGTTCTACCATTGCTGTTAATGCCTTATCGGAATTTTCCGGTTTTTCTACACGTACAATTTCTACTTTGTCGAATTGATGTAAGCGGTTCAATCCTCTTACATGCGCTCCATAACTCCCGGCTTCTCTCCTGAAACACGGGGTGTACCCTGTATAACAAACAGGCAGATCCTGCTGATTTAATATAGTATCGCGAAAAATATTTGTTACGGGAACTTCTGCAGTCGGTATCAGGTATAGGTCGTCTGCTGTTACATGATACATTTGCCCTTCTTTATCCGGAAGTTGTCCGGTACCAAACCCGGAGGCAGCATTTACAAGATGAGGTACCTGCATTTCGGTATACCCTGCAGCCGTATTTCGGTCCAGAAAATAGGCTATCAAGGCCCGTTGTAATCGGGCTCCCTTGCCTTTATAGACCGGAAATCCGGCCCCTGTTATTTTTACCCCAAGTTCAAAATCAATAATGTCATATTTCTTGGCTAATTCCCAATGCGGGAGAGCTCCCGGCCTAAGTTTCGGGACGTCACCTTCCCTGAAGACCTCTTCATTATCCTCTTCGGTGGATCCTGCGGGAACTAATTCATTTGGGACGTTCGGGATAAGATATAAGGCCTGTTCTAGATCCAAGGCAACTGCATTTAAAGCATCACCCATACTTTTAGAGTCTTCTTTCAGGCGGGTAGTTTTTTCTTTAAGGAGATTTGCCTCCTGTGCTTTTCCAGATTTGTAAAGTGCGCCAATCTCTTTGGATAAGGAATTTAGTTGTGCAAGGGTACTGTCCATTTCTGTTTGCAGCGCTCTTCGCTTTTCATCCAGCTTCAACACTTCAGACAACAAGTCATCTGCGTCCAAATTTCTTTTCTTCAGCGCTTTGCTTATAGCCTCTTTATTATCCCTTATGGCCTGTAATACTAACATTGGTCATTATTTAAGGGACAAATTTACGCTTAATTGGTGAATTCATATAAGGAAGGCGGTGGTTTACTTAGTGTTATTGATCGGTTTCTAATGGAGATGGTAAGATCCAATCATGGTGCTGCCAGTGATCCCATTCTTCAGCCGCTAGATCTACAGAGTCATCTATGAATGCGGCTAATGGCCTGCCATTTATACTTACCTTACTTTTTGCAAATACTGAGATATGTTGTCCCCTGGCGTTGTATTCTTTTTGTAAGTACTGGGCAAATTGCCAGATAAAATCTGGGTAGCAAGAAACTTTTTCTAATTGCTTTGGCGTTAGATAAAGGTTGGGAATTACGTTTGTTTTTGCCCCTGTCTCCTTGTTAACCACTTCAAATTTTATAAAGCCAGATCTGCCGCGAAGCATCATTCGCCAACTCATTCGGTGTCCTTCCTCCGTCCAAAGCACATTGTCTGCAATAAAAAAGTGTCTAACCGGCAAGGCCAGTTGAATAATGAAATAAAGACTGCAGCTCATAATAAACCAGTGTTGATAAGGGGGTATTTCTATCTCATTCTCGGTATAAAGCGCCTTCTTTTTTAAAAAACGTTTTTTGATCACTTCCGCAGGGTAAAAGAAAACTATAAATGCCAATGCCAAATAGGGGAATATCCCAATCTGAAATACAATTGAATTAAAAAGATGAAAGAAAATGGCAAAAGCAAAAGCCCAATTTCGGGAAGGTTTCCATAGCAATGCCGGAATGATCAATAGATCGAAGAGGATCCCCATGGTCCCTATGATAGTATGAGCCCATGTATGCTGAAGAAGATCGCCAATAAGAGGGTAGGAGGCCTTACTTTTTAGAAGTATCTCGATAATTGAAAGATCTAGCCAGTCCCCGTAGAGTTTAGCAAGAGCAGCATAGGTATAGACTATGAAAAGTTGAAATACAATGACCCATTTCACATAGGCAGGCATCCAATTTTTGCGTAGCGAAGGGTTTAGCCTGCTATCGACGGAGGCGTAGCTATTTGCCGGCATAAAACACATCAGGAAAGAGATGAGTATCAATAAGTAATAATGGTTATTATAGGAAGTCTTTTGCATTAGGTAAACCGCACTCCAAAGTATGGTAAATAGGAGAATACTCCAGCGGTATTTGAAGCCAATAGCTATGAAAATCCCTAGAATTCCCATGATCACAAAATAGTAGTACATACCGTTCCCCGGTAGGGGTTGTAACCATTCTAACCCAATAAAAGAAAAGGTAAAGGTGGGTTCTACAAGGGTTCTTCTCACCCACCCGGTTAGGATAGCACCAAAACTCTCAAAGCTGATGAGGATCCCAAAAAAGATCCGGAATATAATAAGCGACCCATTGTCTACCTTCTTAAAAAGCCAATTTTGTAGCATTTATCTACTGATTAGAATGCGTGCTGTTTCTTTGTCCTTCTTAAGTTGCGTTTTAAGTTCTTCGAGGGAATTGAATTTATGTTCTTCCCGTATCCAATGAAGAATATTGACCTGTACATGCTGGTGATAAAGATCTTCATCAAAATCGAAAAAGTGCACTTCAATACTTTGGTTTTGACCATCTACCGTAGGATTGGTTCCTATGTTCATCATCCCATAGACCAACTTGTTTTTTAATGTACTCTGAACTACATAGACCCCGTTCCTGGGAATAAGTTTGTAGGTCTCTTCTATATGAATATTGGCTGTGGGAAAGCCTAATTCCCTGCCTAAGCCTTTACCTCTAATGATATCTCCATTAAGCATATAGGAATATCCTAAATACGTATTGGCGGTAGCAACATCACCTTCCAACAAGGCATTTCTGATCTTTGTAGAACTTACAGCTACTTCCTCTATTTCCTGCGCCGGAATCTCATCTACCTCAAAATCCAATGCATTCCCATAGGTTACCAGATCATTGATATTGGCGTTTCTATTTCTGCCAAACCGATGGTCATACCCTATGATCACTTTTTTAGCATGGAGTGCATTGACCAACATATCTCGCACAAAGGTAGTTGCACTCATTCTGGAAAAGGTCTTGGTAAAAGGTTGTATAATGAGATAATCTAAACCAAGTCCTTCCAGTATTTTCTTCTTTTCTTCGATGGTATTAAGGAGTTTCAGATCCGAATCTTTTTGTAGAACCATGCGGGGATGAGGGAAGAAAGTGAGCACCGCCGATACCCGATCATTGATCCTGGCATCATTTATGAGACGTTCTAAGATCAATTTGTGTCCAATATGAACACCGTCAAAAGTGCCAATGGTAATAACCGAAGGGTGATTTTTATCGTATTTAGAAATGCTTTGAACTGTTACCACACTATATAAATAATAAAAAGGCTTATTTTTAAAGTTTTAATACCCCCAAATGTTAACAAAACTACGTCTTGTTTTATCAATATCCATACTATTTTTCTGCTTTTACGCTGTGGGGCAGACGGGATATTGGCAAACATCGGAGGTAAAGAACGAATTATTGTCTTCCGATCTTAAACGCTTGGATAAACAAAAAGTACGTTTTTTTTCTTTGGAAGAAACCCTACTCACACAAGAGCTAAGGAAGCTTACAACCAGGACGCTAGACAGGACCTTAATCTATTTTCCGGATGCCAAAGGCAACATAATAGCTTATGAAGTAACAGAAACACCTGTTTTTTCTCCAGAACTTACTTCAAAGTATCCCGAAATACGTTCCTTTTCTGGAAGCAGTACACGAAATAGAACAGACAGGGTTCGCTTTAGTGTCTCCCCAAAAGGAGTGCAAGCCATGTTTATTTCTAAAGGAAAGGAGACAAAGATCTTTCTGGAAAAAGCTTCCAGAGATGCTACAGAATATGTATTGTATGACCGCAGTGGGCAATCTGGAGAAACGGATAAATTTATTTGTGAAACCGAGGCAAAACCAATTCTGTCCGAGCAAGAGCGGAGTGCTAAATTAGTAGACGATCAAACCTTACGAAAATTCAGAATAGCGGTCTCTGCAACAGGTGAGTATACTCAATTCCATGGTGGAACCGTTCCCGATGCGCTCGCAGCCATCAATGCTACCCTTACCAGGGTGAACGAGGTTTTTATTACGGATCTTGGCATAACCTTAGAATTGATCGCCAATGATGATCTCGTGATCTACACGGATCCGGAAACAGATCCCTACGGATCAAATTTAAATTCCGAAGTACAAACTACTTTAACCAATGTCATTGGTAGTTTAAATTACGATGTTGGGCATCTGTTTCATGAGGACACAAATAATGGGAACGCCGGATTTATTGGTGCTGTTTGCCAAACGAATCAAAAAGGAAGTGCCTTTTCATCCGCTCTAAATCCGCAAGGAGACATTTTTGATCTGGACTATGTATCACATGAGTTAGGACATCAGTTTGGGGCAAACCATACCTGGTCATTTGATTCGGAAGGGACAGGGGTACAAGCCGAGCCCGCCAGTGGTTCTACTATCATGGGATATGCAGGGATAGTAGAGGGCAATAACGTACAGTCTAATGGCGACGATTATTTCCATTATTTAAGTATTCTTCAGATCTCCGACTATTTATTCAACATCTCTTGTGCCGAAGAAATAACTATTTCTAATTCCCCCCCGGTCATTACACCTTTAGGGAACTTTGTCGTTCCCAAGAATACGGCCTTTGTGTTATCTGGTATAGCAACAGACCCTGATACGGCAGATGTTCTTACCTATACCTGGGAGCAAATAGATAATGGTGTGGTTACAACAAGTACTTTTGGGCCTCAAAATGCCAGTGGTGCTAATTTCAGATCCTTACCCCCCAGGACCCAGCCGGAACGATATTTTCCAAAATTATCTAGTGTGATTAAGGGGGAATTGACCCAGACCAATCCGGCAACAAATACGGCATGGGAAACGGCATCTTCTATTGAACGGGATCTGAATTTTGCCTTAACCGTTCGGGATAACGCCCCCGCAGGTGGCCAGGTTGCCTCAGATGTTGTAAATGTTCGGGTGAGCAATGCTGCAGGCCCCTTTCTGGTTACTTCTCAATCAACAGAAGAGACTTACAGTGCCGGGTCTATGCAAACAATAAGCTGGGAAGTAGCCAATACGGATAGTTCTCCCATAAATGCTCAGTTTATGGACATTTACCTTTCTCTAGACGGGGGACAGAGTTTCCCCATTCTTTTAGCTGAGAAAGTACCAAATGATGGGGCACATGAAGTATTATTGCCAGGCACGGCCACGAACGAGGCCAGATTTATGGTAAAAGATTACACAGGTATTTTCTTTGCAGTAAGCAGTGCCGATGTTATTATTGAAGAGGCTCCGTTTGTGCTACAATTTGAAGACCTTTCTTTTAATGTTTGTCAGCCTGTTGATAAGGTATTTCCATTCGTTTTTGAGACCTACGGAGGCTTTAGTGAAGAAGTAACATTTAGTGCCAATGGCGTACCACCTGGCTTAGGAGTTTCTTTTTTGCCGGGTACCACCATCGCAAATAATACGCCCGTAGATATTACTATTTCGAATACTACTGCCGTAGTCGAAGGTGTTTATCCCATTCAGGTAGTTGGTACGGCACCTTCCTATTCCAAAGAAGTGACCATTGAACTTATCATTTTTGACACAGAATTTCCGGAAGTAACCCTCATCAGTCCTGCAGATGCGGCCTTGGATATACCTATCAGACCAATCCTCACATGGGAGACGCCGGCGATCAATAGTTCCTATGATATAGAAATAGCGACAGACCCCGGGTTTACCTCTGTGATTGAATCGGAAACAGTGATCTTCAAAAAGTACAATCCAGAAAATTTGCTTCCCGAGACCACTTATTTCTGGCGCATTAGACCTGTAACAAATTGTGGGGAAGGAGTTTTTGGAAGTGCGAACAGTTTTACAACACTACCAATAAATTGTAAGATGAAAAGTGCCAAAGATCTCCCTGTTTCAATATCATCTACTGGCACACCTACTGTGAGTTCTACCATCATGGTAATAGATGACCTCCCAATTGCAGATATCAATGTTACGGTGAATTTAGAACACTCCTTTTTGTCTGATCTCATTATAAGTCTGATATCCCCATCAGGAACTGAGGTAATACTAACCTCCAATTCCTGTTCCCAATTAGAAAATATTAATGCGGTTTTTGATGATGCCGCAGCTTCTTTAACCTGTAGTGGCAATCCAGGGATCAGTGGAACTGTTAAACCACTGGGTTCATTAGCGTCCCTGAATGGGGAATCTTCCTTCGGAGAATGGACATTATTGGTTAAAGATACGGCCCCAGCAGATGGGGGGATTATAACCGACTTTAGCTTGGAGATATGTGTAGAAGGAATTTTCAGGCCAGATGCCGATGGTGATGATGTGTTTGATGACGGGGATGACCTTTGTCTGGGAACACCTCCAAATACAGAGGTAAATGTAGATGGTTGTCCGGTTTATCGCTTCGATCAGGATAATTTTAATATAATACTTACCAGTGAATCTTGCATCACTTCTAATGATGGCCTTATTGAAATAGATGCAGCATCCCCGCTCAACTATACGATTGATATTAGTGGGAACGGGGTTGCGCTTTCAACCGGCTTCACATCATTTTTTGAACTAAGGAATCTATCATCAGGAACTTATACTGCTTGTATCAATGGAAACGATGGCACCATATTTTACGAGGAATACTGTTTTGATTTTGTCATTACGGAGCCAGATCCTCTATCGGTCCTGTTGGCATTAGATTCAATAAATTTGCAGGCTACCCTGGATCTGGAAGGAGCTGTTTTATACAATATTGAATTAAACGGGATACTTACACAGACCACGCAAACTCAATATACCATTGATCTTAAAGCAGGTGTCAATACCATAAAAGTTACAGGTAGCCTAGCCTGTCAGGGTTCTTTTGAAGAGGTGATCATCATGGGCACGGGGCCTCTTATTTATCCAAATCCTTTTGTGAATGAGTTGGCAGCGTATCTGCCGGCCATAGAATCAAAGGTGCAGGTTAGGGTATTCAATATACTTGGTCAAACAATCCTGTCTAATAATTATCAGCCCACAGATCAGGCAATCAGTATCGATTTTGCCGGCATACCTTCCGGGGTATATATATTGAATATTACCGGAGTTGGAATCAACTACTCTTCTAAAGTCATAAAAAGATGAAACAGCTACTGACTTTATTTTTTGTTCTTTTGATCATTGCCTGCGGGAAGGATTCTCCAAAACCACCAGAGGCAGCCAAGCTCAGTTTTCCTGCCCAAAATTCTGAATGTACCACCGGTATCAGCCTAAACAACACTACGAGTCAGGTAGAATTCAGATGGCTCGCAGCCAAGCACGCGGACACCTATCAATTAAAATTTACAAATGTCTTAACGAATACCTCTGTTACTAATACCCCTACGGAAGCATTATCAGTCAGGGTGCCGCTTTTAAAGGGTGTTCCATATCAATGGACCATCACTACAAGGAATAATGAAACGCAGGACATAGCCATAAGTGAGGCCTGGTATTTTTACAATGCAGGTACACAAACCACTTTTCCTCCGTTCCCTGCGCAGATAAGTGAACCCGTTTCCGGAGGATCTGTTAGCCGCGATCTGAATAATGAAGTTACCCTGGGTTGGACAGGAGCAGATGTGGATAATGATATTGCTTCTTATGAGGTTTATTTGGATACGGTCTCTAATCCGCAACTGTTAATAGCCTCCCCATCCTTAAGTATTAACGAGATACAAGCCAGTGTGGAAGCAAATACTATCTATTTCTGGCGTGTGGTAACCATAGACAGGGAAGGAAATACATCCGATTCTGGCACCTATTCCTTTAGGGTGATTAGGTATTATTGAATTCATTCATAGTGATGTTCACCCCTTGAAGCACAAAGGAGGTAACCAAGGCACCACATCTGTCTAAACGCTCAGGTAATGTCTTTTGCTCTTCCTCTTCCCAGTTCCCCAATACATAATCTACTTGTCGTCCTTTAGGAAAATCGGACCCCAATCCAAATCGAAGTCGGTTGTACTGAGTGGTTTGTAAGGTATTTTGGATATCGGCCAGGCCATTGTGACCTCCGTCACTGCCTTTCGTTTTCAACCTCAATGTTCCAAAGGGCAGGTTAATATCGTCAGTGATGATTAGCAGATGTTCTTTGGGGATATTTTCTTTTTCCATCCAATAGTGCACTGCTTTACCGCTTCTATTCATAAATGTTGATGGCTTGAGTAGTAGGATGCTCCTGCCTTTAATCTTATAGAGAGCAGTGGCTCCCAACTTGTTGGAAGCAAAGGTCAACTCCTTAGTATCTGCCAGCCTGTCTAACACCTGAAATCCTATGTTATGGCGCGTGTTGTCATATTCTGAACCAACGTTTCCCAGGCCAACTACCAAGTATTTTTTCATGATGTCTTCTTCTTTCAGGAGGGGTGATGAATACCCAAAAAGTAATTTTAGTAAGGTTCGCATGATAGGGGGGTCATCCCGCTAAAATACAAAAGCATCCCGAGAAAATTTCCCGGGATGCCTATCATTAAGACGTTAGAATTTTTATTCTTTATCTTCAGCAGCAGCTTCGGCAGTTTCAGCGGCAGCAGTTTCTCCTTCTGCACCTTCTGCACCTTCTGCACCTTCAATTTCATCTCCTTCTTCATCTTCTTCGATGACAATGGCAGCACGAGCTGTTTTAACCTGAACAACAACCGAAGTTTCCGGATGCAATATGGTAAATTGATCATTAAGAAGGGACTCAACTGTAATATTGTCTCCAATTTTCAAGTTGGAAATATCTATATCAAAGAAATCTGGCAAGTTATCCGGTAAGGCTTTGATGGCTAGTTTTCTTCTACGGAACAATAATCGTCCACCATTACGAACACCAGGAGAATTTCCTTGTAATCTTACAGGAATGTTCATCGTTAGTTCCTTGTCCTTGAAGAGCTGATAAAAATCAATATGAATGATCTTATCTGTTACAGGGTGAAACTGAATGTCCTGCAAAATGGCATTTACTTTATTCCCATCTTCTAAATCAACCACAACTGTGTGGGCTTTAGGAGTGTACACCAAATCTCTGAACGCTAGTTCATCTGCTGAAAAGTGTAGCGGTTTTTCCCCTCCGTAGACCACGCAAGGAACCTTTCCAGCATTACGTAGGGCCTTCGATGCTTTCTTGCCCACGCTTTCTCTTTCTGATCCTTTAATTGTAATTGACTTCATTATTTAAATTTAAATTTATTTCTACATTAAAAATTTTGATGCGATGGAGGTGTTGTGATGTACCCTGTGCATAACATCTGCAAAAAGATCAGCACAGCTTAAAACCTTTATTTTTTCGCTATTTGCCTTACTTGGAATAGAATCTGTAATGATCAATTCCAACAGTTTTGACTTTTCTATTTTTTCATAGGCACTACCCGAAAGCAAGCCATGTGTAGTGATGGCCCGTACACTCAAAGCACCACGCTCCATCATCAGGTCGGCTGCTTTGGTAAGTGTTCCGGCTGTATCTACCATATCATCTACCAGTACAACATTCTTATCTTTTACATCTCCTATGAGTTCCATGTGGGAAATAGTATTAGCCTTGGACCGCTGTTTGTAACAAATAACAACGTCACAAGATAAGGCCTTTGAGTAGGCATACGCTCTTTTGGAACCGCCCATATCCGGAGAGGCAATGGTCAAATTCTTAAGTTTTAACTTCTTTAAATACGGTAGAAAAAGGGTAGAGGCAAATAAATGGTCTACCGGTTTTTCAAAAAATCCCTGAATCTGATCAGCATGGAGGTCCATGGTAATGATCCTTGTTGCACCAGCCGTCTCCAGCATTTTAGCCACCAGTTTGGCAGCAATAGGTACTCTGGGTTTATCTTTTCTATCTTGCCGTGCCCATCCAAAATAGGGTATAACTGCCGTAATGTGCCTTGCCGAGGCTCTTTTAGCTGCATCTATCATCAACAGCATTTCCATGAGGTTCTCTGAACTGGGATTAGTAGAGCCTATGATAAAAATTCGAGTTCCTCGTATAGATTCCTCAAAGGAAGGCTGAAACTCCCCGTCACTATAGCGAGAGAACAAAACCTTTCCTAAGTCTGCACCGTAGGATTTAGCGATCTTCTCACCAAGGACCGTGCTTTGTGAACAGGCAAAAATTTTTGGTTCTGGAACTTGATATGGCATATGTAACGACTTGTTCGCTAGTTTTTTAGCGCTCCTTTTTCCAAAGGAGGTGCAAATTTAGGAATTTATTTGTCTTCTGCAGGATAATCGGGTAGAATTTTAAGGGTGCAAACAAAAATATTTTTTAGCTTTGCAGTCCTTTGCCTCGGTGGCGGAACTGGTAGACGCGCTGGATTCAAAATCCAGTTCTTTCGGGAGTGTGGGTTCGATTCCCACCCGAGGTACAAATAAACCATAAAAAAGGTGAAACGCGTGCGAGCTTCTCAAAAGGAAGCTCGCTTTCTTTTGTGGAGTGAACCATGCTTTTCTTTTTGAGGTTTTCAGAATGATCTTAACAGGAAGAATTTTGTGAAATTCATTTCCACTGAGTTTCGGTCTTTACTTATTTCATCGAGCTTTCAATAAAGGAAAAACGAGGGATTGGGATTTCCTGGCGGCGATTATAGATCAATTTATTTTAAGGGTTCACAATCTGGAGATTTAATCATCATCAGACCATCTGGTATCCTTTTCTTTTTTACTGTTATCTAAGGCTTTTACATATACCCAAATAACCGCTATCATCACAATGGCAAAAAGTATATATTCAAAAAAAACGCTCGAAGTCCAATTTTCCATAATGGGCGGATATTGATATTAATTGCAAATTCTTTGCCGCTTCCTGCAGTTAGTAAGTCTAGCAAGTACTTAAATTTACATAAAATAGTTGGAAAACAATCTTCTAGCTTACATCAAGTCAGTAAAGGGGTTGTTCTATTTCCGGAAATTGCCTTTTAATATGTGAAACAACTTCCCCGGAATTTTATAACTGTTAAATAAGTCCGCTTCCCAAGGCGAGTGATATGAGGATTAGCATTATGGCAACGGTCACTTGCAGAAATTTAAGTGTTACTTTTTTCAGTAGTTTGTTACCAATGTAAGCACCGGCAATGGCTGATAATGTAGCGCATACAACCAGTGTTAAATTGTCCGTTAACCCAGATTTTGTAAATCTGGATGCGTAGACACTCAATCTGGTGAAGTCCACAAATGTTGATACCACTACTGCTGTCCCTATAAACGTTTCTTTTGAAAGACCTGCCTTTATTAGAAATGCACTTCTCAAGGCACCCTGATTACCCGAAAGTCCCCCAAAAAAACCGCTTAATGCCCCTCCAACTGGCAATTTGTCTTTTGCAAATTGTAGGTTTTGAAAATAGGGGACTAAATCCATAGAGGCAAATATTATAAGCAATATGGAAATGATAAACTTTACAGGATAAACTTCAAATGTCTTTCCGTAGAGTTGATAGTCAAATAAAGGGGTTGCATCTGGAATGTGTAGTAATACCCAGGCACCAATAAAGGCAAACACAACAGCCGGGACACCAAATTTTTTCAGGACACTTAAGTCAGCATTTTTCCCAACCAGCAAAATTTTAAAAACATTATTAAAAAAATGTACCAGGCCTGTTAATGCTATGGCCAACTCTACAGGAAAAAAAAGCATAAAAATGGGCGTGAGGATCGTTCCTAGTCCAAATCCCGAGAAGAACGTAAGAATGGCAACAAAGAATGCCACTATTGAGATTAATACTATCTCCATTTATATCAAT
>JAHEHU010000200.1 GCA_024639765.1 Eudoraea sp. | reverse complement strand
GCGCAACACATTGCTGCTTTTGCTGCCGGTAGTGGGGTCACTCCAATAATGAGCATCGCTCATAGTGTTTTGGAAAGCCACGCTGACAATACTTTTGTTTTGGTCTATGGAAACCAATCTCCTGAAGAAACCATGTACCATCGGGAAATACAGGACCTTGGTAATAAATATACTGATCGGTTTTTTGTACAATTCATGTATAGCAGGTCTCGTGAAGAAGATGCTCTTTTTGGCCGTATTGAAGGTTCTACCGTAAATCTTATTCTCAAAAATAAGTTCAAAGATCGCTCTTTCGATCATTTTTATCTCTGTGGCCCTGAAGACATGATCGATACCGTAAAAGAGACCTTACGGAACAATGATATTCCTTCGGAAAGGGTTCATTTTGAACTTTTTACTACCTCTCAGGAGGAAAACGTTTCAGTAATGGAAGGGCAAGCCTCTATGGAAGTTACCTTAGATGACGAGGTCTTCAGCTTTACTATGGATAAAAAGGATCTGGTGCTAGATGCCGTACTAAAAGAAGATATTGACGCCCCTTACTCTTGTCAGGGGGGTGTTTGCAGTACGTGTATAGCAAGGGTAACTGAAGGAAAGGCAGAAATGGTAAAAAATCAGATCCTTACCGACAGTGAAATTGAAGAAGGTTTTATACTCACCTGCCAATCGCACCCGCTGACGCCAGTTCTTAAGATAGATTACGACGACGTATAGTGCTTCATACAATATCTGCTATGCCTTTTCTAATTGAGCGTCCAAAACCTTTCGGGCATTGTCATACCCTATGGTAAAGGCCTTTTCTATGCCACTCTTTTCAAAGACGCCAATATCATCGAGTTCCATAGGTTCAAAAATAATGTCGCAACTCCTGATCTTCTTCCGATTTATGGCATATACCATTAAACTAGTAGTACGAGCTGCCAGTTGAAAAGACGAACTAATTTCTTTTTTTCTGACCGGCCTTATCACAGACACATTGCTGCCGATGATAAAATCTACTTTGCCTTGTAATGGTTCTAATGGGAAATTATTCATGATCCCCCCATCGGCATACAGTTCATTGTTGATCTCAACCGGACTAAATATCGGGGGCAAGGCTGCCGATGCCAATAGTGGCACGATCAATTCTCCCTTATAAAATACCTCTTCAACACCCTTTTGAAGATTGGTAGCTGTCACAAACAATTGCTTATGCAGGGATTCGAAGTTTTGAAAGGGAATATACTCTCGGAAAATGTCGAAATATCGATCCGTATTTACCAGTCCGGGTTTATTAATTGTCAAAAAATTGTATTTGAACAGTGGAGTCTCTTTAAAAAAAGCCAGCATATTTTCAATACTACTATCTGCGGCGTACAATGCTCCTACCAATGCCCCCACGCTACTCCCTGAAATCACAGAAGCCTCAATGCCGTATTCTTTAAGGGCCTTAAGCATCCCAATATGGCCCATTCCGCGGACGCCTCCTCCGGAAAGGACCAATCCAATGGACCTAGACCTTACTTCTTCTATATTCATCTTAAATTATCTATTCAAAACTAGTCATTCTGACCTTCTAGCGTATCATACAGCTCTGCATTTATCCAACCATGTGGTCTGGTCTGTAACAGACTATACGAAATAAAGTGGCAAATCGGACGATCGTCCTATTATTGATGTTGTTAAACCTGAAATGTTGAGAATACCCTTTATTAGATATATGCCCAAACAAACCCTATGGTCGGTTTTAAAATTTTCTACTTTCTTGTATTAGCTAAGACATACTGTAATGAAAAAATATAGTGGTGACCACCCCTAAAACTACATTTCGTTGTAATTTTAGCAGATCATCCTATGAAAAGAATAGTGTACCCCTTTATATTTGTTGTTCTGTGTGGCCCGTTAATTCTTACAGGATTCTAGAACAACTTTGAAGCCCAATAACCTTAGAAAATTTTAAAATTACTTTTTAAACAAAAGATCATGGCAAATAATTATTACGATCCGGCCGATTTGAGAAAATTTGGGAAGATCACAGAGTGGAGTGAAGAGTTAGGCACCAAGTTTTTTGATTATTACAATGCCGTATTTCAGGAAGGTGCCTTATCTGCAAGAGAAAAATCATTGATCGCCCTGGCTGTAGCCCATGTGGTGAAATGCCCCTATTGTATTGATGCTTATACCAAAGATGGGCTTCAAAGAGGTATTACCAAGGAAGAAATGATGGAAGCAGTGCATGCCGGTGCTGCGATTGAAAGTGGCGCCACCCTGGTTCATGGGGTTCAAATGATGAACAAGTACAACAAACTAAGTATGTAAGGAAGGTTGCATTTAATACGACCTACCCTATAATAGATGGAATAAAAATGGCAACAAAATCGCTCAAAGCAAGACATGCAGCACTGGCTGAGAATAATAAACAATTGGAAATTTTAAGTAATGGGATTTTCAAAGAAGGGGAACTGCCGTATTTTAAAGATAAAATTGCAGAAGTAGGACAATACCCGCTCAGACCAAGAAAACTGGAGATCCTGCAGATAAATGTGGGCTATATGTGTAATCAGGTTTGCGAGCATTGTCATGTAGATGCCGGTCCGGACAGAAAGGAGATCATGACCAGAGATACCATGAAGCTTTGTCTTGAGGTGATACGAAACACGGGAGCCCATACCCTGGATCTAACAGGAGGAGCACCGGAAATGAATCCGGATTTTCGATGGTTTGTAGAGGAGGCGTCTAAGGCTGGGATTCAAGATTTTATAGTTCGTTCTAATCTGACCATCATCAGATCCAATAAGAAGTACCATGATCTCCCTGAATTCTTTAAAAAACACAATGTACATGTGGTCTCTTCTATGCCGCATTATACCAGGGGTAAAACGGATAAACAACGGGG
>JAHEHU010000098.1 GCA_024639765.1 Eudoraea sp. | reverse complement strand
TAGCGTAACACTCGATCAAAGCGGAGATTACCTTGCAGTTGATTGTGACGGGGATGGAGTGACCAACGGAGACGAAATTAATGACAATACTGATCCCCTGGATCCCTGCGATTTTGTCCTGGCCAGTCAGACAGTAGATCCGTCAACCGACTGGAACACCACGGACTGCGATGGCGATGGGGTAACCAATGAAGATGAAGTGACCGATGGTACAGATCCCTTAGATCCATGTTCCTTTAACCCGGACAGTATTACGGTTGCACAAACGGGTGACTTCCTTGTAGCTGATTGTGATGGTGATGGGGTGACAAACGGAGACGAAATTAATGACAATACCGATCCACTGGATGCATGCGACTTTGTCCTGGCAAGCCAGACGGTAGATCCTTCAGCAGACTGGAATACAACCGATTGTGATGGCGATGGGGTGACCAATGAGGATGAAGTGACAGATGGTACAGATCCCTTAGATCCTTGTTCCTTGGTATTGGCAAGTCAGACTGTAACCCCTTCCGATGATTGGGATATTTCTGATTGTGATAATGATGGTAATCCTAATGGCGGTGATCCGAATCCGCTTATGGCAACTGCTGTTGATGATGAAGGTACAACACCCGCATTGACAGAAGTGGTTATCAATATTCTGGCAAATGATGATTATTTACCAAATAACGACCCAAATAATTCGGGTACCACAAGTATTACAAGAATTGGTGGAAATGGGATAGGAACTGTGACCTTTGATCCGGATACCGGGGAGTTATCTTATATACCTGATCTTTCAGAATCGAACACAACAATTACCATCATTTATCAGGTTTGTAATACCGATCCTGAACCGGATGTATGTGCTTCAGCCACTGTCACCATTGAAGTTGGTGCCAATGTGATTGATGCGGTAGATGACGACTTTAGTACGGAACCCATTGATGGAGTTACCGGAGGCGTAGTGGCCAACAGCAATGTGCTGGATAATGACACCTTAAACGGTGAAGTGGTAGATCCTGCTGATGTTACCATTACTTCCACACCAACCGGACCGTTAACCGTAAATGCTGATGGGACGGTAAGTGTAGCTCCTAACACAGGAGCCGGTACCTATACGATTGAGTATACCATCTGTGAAGTGGCGAATCCAACGAATTGCGATACCGGAACAGTGACCGTAGTGGTAGATCCGGGTGCGAACGTGATCGATGCGGTAGATGACGACTTTAGTGCAGAACCTGTTGATGGCGTTACCGGAGGAGTGGTGGCTAACAGTAATGTGCTGGATAATGACACCTTGAATGGTGAAGTGGTAGATCCTGCCGATGTTACCATTACTTCCACACCAACCGGACCATTAACCGTAAATGCTGATGGGACGGTAAGTGTAGCTCCCAACACGGCAGCCGGCACCTATACTATAGAATATACCATCTGTGAAGTGGCGAATCCAACGAATTGCGATACCGGAACAGTGACCGTAGTGGTAGATCCGGGTGCAAATGTAATCGATGCGGTGGATGACGACTTTAGTGCGGAACCCGTTGATGGAACAAGTGGAGGGGTTGTTGCGAATAGTAATGTATTTAATAATGATACCTTGAATGGTGAAGTGGCAGATCCTGCGGATGTAACCCTCACTTCTACACCAACAGGACCGCTAACTGTGAATACAGATGGCACTGTGAGTGTAGCTCCTAATACAGGGGCGGGCACGTATACAATAGAATATACCATATGTGAAGTAGTCAATCCTACCAATTGTGATACGGCAACTGTAACGGTTGTGGTTTCAGGAGGTCCGAATATTATTGTATTGAAAGTAGATACGTTTAACGATGAGAATGGGGATGGATATGCCCAGATAGGTGAGACCATCAGTTATGCATTTACCGTAACCAATACAGGTACAGTTCCCCTTGGGAATATAACCATCACAGATCCATTGGTGGAAGTTGTGGGTGGCCCATTGGAGATTCTTGAACCTGGCGAGACAGACACGACCACCTTTACGGCTACCTATACAATAACGCAGGAGGATATTAATGCCGGTAGTTTCCAGAATACGGCAACAGTCACCGCGTTTATCCCTGATAACGGGCCCATCGATACACTTTCTGACGATCCGGACGATCCTACAGATAATGATAGTGATGGTGATGGAAATCCGGATGATCCAACGGTTACCGTGTTAACAGGTGCACCCGGAATTAATGCGGTAGATGATGATTTCAGGACCAACCCGGTAGATGGAAGCACCGGCGGTATAGTAGCCAATAGCAATGTGTTAGACAATGATACATTAGACGGTATTACCGTAGATCCTGCCGATGTGATCATCAGCTCAACGCCTACAGGACCATTGACCGTAAATTCGGATGGTACCGTAAGTGTAGCCGCTGATACAGCTCCCGGCGATTATACCATAGACTATACTATCTGTGAAGTTGCCAATCCAACGAATTGTGATACGGCTACTGTGATCGTAACAGTAGGGGCCGGTCCCAATATGATAGATGCAGTAGATGATGACTTTACGGCAAATCCGGTGAATGGAAACACAGGAGGTTTGGTGGCAGACAGCAATGTTCTGAACAATGACACGCTTAATGGATTAGCAGTAGATCCAAATGATGTTATCATAACGTCTACCCCAACGGGGCCTTTAACAGTGAATGCTGATGGTTCCGTAAGTGTAGCAGCAGATACGGCCCAAGGCACATATACCATAGACTATACCATCTGTGAAGTAGCGGATGCTACAAATTGTGATACGGCTACCGTAACCGTTGAAGTGATCCCCGGTCCTGATATGATAGATGCCGTGGATGATGACTTCAGAGGTGTGGTGGTTGATGGCGATCTTGGTGGAGTGGTAGCAGATAGTAATGTTTTAACCAACGATACCCTGAATGGTGAAGCCGTTAATCCTTTAGATGTCACCATAACTTCTGAGCCAACAGGTCCTTTGACTGTAAATGCGGATGGTACGGTGAGTGTACTTGCAGGAACTGCTCCCGGAACATATACCATAGAATACACCATTTGTGAAAATGCCGATCCTACAAATTGTGATACGGCTACCGTAACAGTTTTGGTCTCTGAGATCATTACTACATTTAAAATTGAAGTTAACCAGATGGTTACCCCAAATAATGACGGTAGAAATGACTTCTTGTTTATCCGAGATGTAGAATTCGCCAGGAACAATACCCTGAAGATCTACAACCGATGGGGCATTGCAGTATACGAAGGTGCGAATTACAATAACCAGACCAATGTATTTGATGGTCGCTCCAGAGGAAGATCAACCATGAGTGTAAACGATTACTTACCGGCAGGAGTTTATTTCTATATCTTTGAATACGATCTGGATCAGGAGAGAATTACAGATAGTGGTTACCTGTATGTGAGTAAATAACAGATGATAAAAAATATGAACTATAATAAGTACCTATTAGTTATCTTTTTCTTGGTAGCTACGCTAACCAGTACCGTGCACGGGCAACAAGATTCTCAGTACACCCAATACATGTACAACACCATGAGTGTAAATCCGGCCTATGCAGGCTCAAGAGGTCAATTAAGTATTGCGGCACTTTACAGAGCTCAGTGGGTGGGCTTGGATGGCGCTCCCAAAACACAGACCCTCAATTTACATTCCCCAATTAGGAACAGTAGGTTGGGGTATGGTATTTCAATTGTAAATGACAATATTGGCAATGGGGTAGTACAGGAAACCTATTTCGATGCTGTTTTATCATATACCATTGAATTGTCGCGCTCAAATAAGTTGTCCTTTGGTTTAAAAGCAGGGGGAAACCTATTAAACCTGGATTTTCAGCAACTGAGGAATTTTGATCAGGAACCCATTACTGACGGGGCAGATATCACTAATAATTTTTCTCCAAACTTTGGATTTGGGGTCTATTATCATACGGACAGATTCTACTTGGGACTCTCAGCTCCCAATATGCTGGAAACCGATTATTTCGACAATTCCCAGCGCGCTGCGAATTCCGTTCAATTTCAGTCTACAGAACGACTTAATTTTTATTTTATCACAGGATACGTATTCGATCTGAATTACAACCTGAAATTTAAGCCGGCTTTTCTAATGAAAGCTGTGGGCGGCGCACCATTACAGCTCGATTTTTCAGGTACTTTCTTGTTGAATGATAAGTTTTCCTTTGGAGCAGCATACAGATGGGATGCCGCGGCAAGTGCATTATTTGGCTTTCAATTATCTGAAAGATTGATGCTTGGCTTGGCATATGATAAAGAGATCACCGAATTAGGCGGGACTCGGTTCAATGATGGTTCCTTTGAAGTGTTTTTAAGATTTGAACTGGTGCGGTCGTTCCAGGGATTGGTATCACCTAGATTCTTTTAATAATGGATTACATGACAAAGCGCATATTTGTAATAGGTACATTCTTCTTCTTAGTCCTGGGTAACATGTTTGCACAGGTAAAAGAGGAAAAGAAAAAAGAAAAGTATTCTTATACCCTATATACGAAGGTCTATCAAAAGCGCTTAATGGAAAAACCAGATAAGGTAAAGGATACGGTGTTAATGAAACTGGCTACTTCTTATTACGTTATTGCCGATTATGAGAATGCTGCCAAGGTTTATGAAATATTATACAAAAGAGCAGAGGAAAAGCCTGGATTTACAGTGCCCCAGGAATATAATTTTAGATACGGACAAAGTCTGAGAGCTATTGGGCAAGAAGAACTCGCCAAAGAAAAACTGGCCGCCTACATTAGTGAGTCGGGTGCAAATCTGCCTGTACAAAGTACAAGGGTCTATAAATTAAAAGATCTGAAAGCCTATTTTTCGAATCTGAAGGACAGTATCAATCTCAACGATTTTTCAGATTTTGCCCCTGCTTTTTATAAAGAAGGATTACTCTTTTCTTCAGATCGAGATACCGGAAACCTTCATAGATACAGGCATAGTGGTACCAACAAGGACTTTTTGGACCTGTATCAATTTAAAACCGATGATGATTCAAATCAGATCATCACAAAGGTCAATTTTCTGGGAAATGGCATAACGGCCCGCGATGCTGAATCTACTTCCATAAAGGTAGATGAGTCTACGGCAACGGTTGCAAAGGATGGAAAGACCATGTATTTTACGGCCACCAATTTTAAGGAGGGAGATCTAATTAAGGACCAAGAGAATATTGTACGGTTAAAAATCTATAAAGCTGTCTTAGAGGCAGATGGTTGGAGGATAGCAGAGGATTCCTGGTTTAGGAATGAAAATGCAGATAAGGCATTTAATATTGATAGTCACTCGTTTTCAAACCCGGCCTTGAGCCCGGATAATTCAAAACTTTATTTTTCTTCGGATATGCCCGGATCAAAGGGCTTGTCAGACATTTTTGTCATTAACATCAATGAAAACGGAGTATATGGCGAAGTAAAGAATTTAGGGGACAGGATAAATACACCATTCAGGGAAAGTTTTCCTTTTGTAAGCGCAGAAGGAAGGTTGTATTTCTCTTCGGACCGTCTCGAGGGTAAAGGTAGGTTGGATGTGTATTCTGTGAACTTAAATACAGAAGGCATGGTGGCATCGGTGCCTGAGAATTTGGGTGAGCCCATCAATAGCGCCGCCGATGATTTTACGTTCATTTATAACAGTGAAAAGGAATATGGTTTTTTTGCTTCCAACAGGCAAAGACCCAATACTTCTGGCCGGCGTACCGCCGAAGATTTTACAGATGATAATATCTATGCCTTTACCGCCGAATGTATCAATCCAAAGACCTTAACCGGTATCGTCTATGACAAGACCACTTTGTTGCCCTTATCCGGTGCAACCATTGGAATTGTCAATGATGATAACGAAATTATTGCCTCTACCTTTACTAATGAAGAAGGGGCCTATAGCGTTGCAATAGACAGGACCAGAAATAATTTCGTTAGGGCCTCCAGAGAGGGATATACGCCTACGGAGGAGTATTTAGAAATTAATCCTTGCGAACAGCGAATGGTAGATATCTATCTGGAAACCGACTGTGTGGAATACGGCACGGACCTGTCAAAATTACTTGGGCTAGACCCTACCATCTTCTTTGATTTTGACAAATCTGCTATCAAAGATGTTTATAAAGATGAACTCGATATTGTTGTGGCCGCTATGAAATTGTATCCCAGTTTGAAAATACAGGTCAATTCACATACAGATGCAAGAGGCCCCAACTCGTATAACCAACCCTTGTCTGAACGCCGTGCAAAGGCTACCGTAGAGTATATTGCCTCAAACGGTATTGACATAGATCGTTTGAAATACAAGGGCTATGGCGAAACCAAACTGGTCAATGAATGTGCTGACGGGGTACGTTGTTCTTCCGCAAAACACCAGCAGAACAGACGCTCCGAATTTTTGATACTTTGTGAGGACGGGGAGAATTGCTGTTATTAGATTAGGCACTCACATCGCCAGAAGGGCATTTTACAACATATTTTCATAGATCAGATCCATTCTCTTTAATTTAGTGTCTTAATTCCTTGACGGTGGTATCCATGGTTTCAAGGGATGATTGTAGCTATGAATTTTCTGATTATTATGCGGATCTTTACTTTAGGCTCGGGAGGAATTTCATTATTTATAATGAAAGCACTACTAGTTGGCCTGCTTTTATTGAACAGCTTTGTAATGACAGCCCAATCTGCGGGAGATTTTCGCTCCATTTCCAGTGGAAACTGGAACAACCCTGCTACGTGGGAAGTTTTCAATGGAGTATCGTGGATCAGTGCTACGAGTTATCCGGGACAAAATGCCGATGCCAATCAGGTACTAATAGGCAACGGCAATACAGTTACATTAAATGTAGATATAACCAGCTATATGCTCAACAATCTGGTTATAGGCGATAATAGTGGCGCAGATGATATTTTATTACTGCCAGATAATGGGGATTTTGAAGTGAATATTCAGACCCTGGCTGTAGAAAGTGACGGTATTCTTGAATGGGTGAAAAATGCAAACATACGTTTCCCGGAAGGGGCCATAATTTATAACAATGGAGGTACCATTAGTACTTCTAAGAGTTGTAATGCTTCGCAGGTGATTTTTATTGGAAATGATAAGTTTTCAACCTGTAATGGTAAAGGGGGATCGGATTATTCCTTTGATGATATTGAATCCGCGCTGCCCCCACCTACAAGTGATGGAGATATTACAGAATGTGAAGAAAACCCTATTCAAACACTAACAGCTTCAGCCACCCCGCCTTCTGGCGCCTACGTTGATTGGTATAATGCCTCTGAAGGAGGAGCATCGGTGAGTCCTACCCTTAACACGTTGGGAACAATAACCTATTATGCCGAAAGCGTGGATAGTAGTGACCCCAATAGAAAAAGCATATTCAGAACCCCGGTAACACTTACATTAGAGGATAGTCCCACCATTGCGATCTCAACCGCACCTAGTTGTAATTTTTTGACCAACACCTATGAACTTGAGGTTTCCGTAAGTAATGGAACTGTTACGAGTACAGACGGTACCGTTACCAATATCTCTGGAAATACATGGCAGATCTCTAATGTTCCGGACGGAACAGATATCATTACCACGGTAACAGCCGCCAATGGATGCTTTACATCACTTGCAGTCACGGCACCCAATTGCACCTGCCCTGTGGTCAATGCACCGGTCAGCGGAGGTAACCAGATCTATTGTGCGGGAGATCCAATACCTTCGTTAAATGTTACCGTAGGAGCTGGTGAAACTGCTGATTGGTTCGATGCAGCTTCAGGCGGGATTCTGTTGCAGAATGGCAGTACATCCTATTCCCCTTCGGGTCCGGGGCAATATTACGCCGAGGCCAGAAATACGGTAACCGGCTGCAGGAGTAATTCAAGGACCTCGGTTACTTTAACAGAAGATTTGCCGGCAACCGCTACTATAGGGCCTAACCAAACTGAATGGGTTGGGAATGATGCAATTTTTAGTATTTCGGCATTAAATGCAAATACCTATCAATGGCAGCTGAGCACAGATGGAGGCGTGAACTTTACTGATATTGCAGATGGCACGCTGTATCAGGGTTCACAAACAACCACACTTACCGTAAAAAATGTTCAAATCAACATGAGTGGTTATCTCTACAGGGCCGTTGTTTCCAATACAATGTCATCCTGTCCTGCTAACAACACAATGCCTGCCCTTTTAATGGTAAACGTTAGAACCGTGATCACAAACCGCAACCCCACCTATAGAGTCAATCCAGACTAAAGAAGTAAATAGCTGGTTATTTAATACCTAATTGCCGGTCTTATTACAGTGCCAAAGAATATAAAAGCTACATTATATAAAGGCTTCATCGACTAACGGAACTATGGGAATTATAGAAATTTCACGACGGATAACCTCTCTTTATTAGACGTAGGCATTCATTAATATGTCATTCACAACATATATTTAGTCATTCGGAGGTGTAGTGCTACTTTTAACGTAAACAAACTGAATCCAATTGTAAATGAAGCAATATCAAATTGGTACATTTTTGATATTTGTTGCCTTTTGGTTAATGGGCCCATTGAGTTTTGGCCAGGACACTTTTTGGGATAATTTCAATACAGCTTCCTATTCTAATAACAACGGAACCTTACCTTTTTCAGCAGATTGGCAGGAATCAGGAGACGATAATGATGCTACTACTGGCAGGATACAGATCAACAGCAATCAGTTGCGGTTTCAAAACATGGATAACGCGGTCATTAGCCGAACGCTTGATATGTCTGGAGGAACAGGGGTTACCCTGAGTCTGAGTTATAACAGGACCAATGGAAACGAGCGCGTGAGGGTTCTATTATGGGATGGAAGTGGCTTTAATGAGATTGCCGTACTCGATGGCTCTGGTACCCTAAATTATAGCCTGGCGGCCAATGAAATTTCCGCGGCATCGGAAATCCGCTTTGAAACCGATAGCGGAGGCTGGGGAGGAAGTGAAACTGTGTTTGTGGATAATGTTATATTCTCAGGAAATTTCCCTCCTAATGTAACCATTGATAATGTCACCGTCAATGAAAATGATGGGACCGTAACCTTTACAGCTATTTTAACAAAGGCAGTGGCCGGTGGGTTCACCGTGGACTACGCTACCAGCGATGGCACCGCCCTGGCCGGGAGTGATTATACATCAACAAGTGGGACCCTTTCGTTTGCAGGTACCGCGGGCGAAACAGAGACCATCGTGGTTTCCATAATTAATGATGCAGTACCCGAATTTACCAATGAAACATTTAATGTTGACCTTAGTAATGTAAGCAATCCAAGTGTTGTATTGTCTCAAAGTACCGGTATCGGAACTA
>JAHEHU010000097.1 GCA_024639765.1 Eudoraea sp. | reverse complement strand
ATGGGCGTTAGGGCAGTGGAAGCATTGTTAGAAGACAAAACAAATTTAATGGTAGGTATCCGGGATAACGATATTATTCTTACTCCGGTTAGCGAGGCCATTCATGGCAAAACCAAAATAGACAGGGATCTAATCAGGGTTTCTGATATTATGACTTTATAGTAATCAATTAAAAAAATAGAAAATGGCAACATTAAAAATTGGAATTAACGGATTTGGAAGAATTGGAAGACTGGTATTCCGGATCATAGCGAATAAAAGTGATGTAGATGTAGTAGCGATAAATGACCTGCTCGATGTGGAACACCTGGCCTATCTTTTAAAATACGACTCTGTCCACGGACGTTTTGACGGAACCGTTAGTGTTAAGGATGGTAATTTAGTAGTGAATGGAAAAACCATCAGAATTACTGCGGAAAGAGATCCAAAAAATATTAAATGGGATGCTGTAGGAGCAGATATAGTAGCAGAATGTACAGGGATCTTTACTACACTAGAAACAGCACAATACCATATAGACGGAGGAGCCAAGAAAGTAGTTATTTCTGCCCCTTCTAAGGATGCCCCAATGTTTGTTATGGGTGTGAATCATAAAGAAGTGAAAGCCAGCGACAAGATCGTTTCTAATGCATCTTGTACCACCAACTGTTTGGCTCCACTTGCCAAAGTATTGAATGATTCATTTGGCATTGAAGAAGCACTCATGACTACGGTGCACGCTACCACAGCCACGCAATTAACGGTAGACGGCCCTTCCAAAAAAGACTGGAGAGGCGGTAGAAGTGCGATGTTGAACATAATTCCGGCTTCCACGGGAGCTGCCAAGGCTGTAACCAAAGTAATACCTGCTTTGGAAGGAAAGCTAACCGGTATGGCATTCAGGGTACCAACCGCAGATGTTTCTGTAGTGGACCTTACCGTTAAACTTAAAAAGGATACATCTTACGAGGAGATCAAGAAAGCATTTAAATCTGCTTCTGAAGGCCCTTTAAAAGGGATCTTGGGTTATACAGAAGAATCTGTGGTTTCGCAGGATTTTATTGGGGATCCAAGAACCAGTATTTTTGATGCTGGCGCAGGGATAGAACTAAACTCCAAATTCTTCAAAGTAATTTCATGGTACGACAATGAGGCAGGGTACTCTAACAAATTGGTAGACCTGGCCCAATACGTTCACTCGCTTTAGTAACGAAATATTGAAACCACCGAAATCCTTGAGGTAAGTAATTTTTGCTTATTTTAAGGATTTCTTTTGTAAGCGCATTCATATGATTTTAATAGTTGATAGTGGAGCTACCAAGGCTGACTGGATCGCCCTGGATGAAAAAGGGGAGGAGGTCTTTATGACTCAAACCCTGGGATTAAGTCCAGAGGTACTTACCAAAGAGGTCATTGAAGACCGTCTCGCAAATAATTTTGAACTCTCCAAGAACAGGGATAAGGTAAAACGACTCTTTTTCTATGGGGCAGGTTGCGGGACCAACAGAATGAAAAAGTTCTTAAAAAACATTTTTAAATCTTTTTTTAAAAATGCAAAGGCCGAGGTCAAAGAAGATACATTTGCTGCCATTTACTCCACTACCAAAATTGGTCATCAGGGGATCGTTTGTATTTTAGGTACCGGATCTAATTGTAGCTATTATGACGGGCACCAGCTCTTTCAAAAAGTGATCTCTTTAGGATATATTCCCATGGACGACGGGAGCGGTAACTTCTTCGGTCGAAAACTTATTCGCGATTACTACTTTCATAAAATGCCACAGGCGTTGGGAATTAAATTTGCCAGTGAGTACAATTTGGAAGCCGACGTCATAAAAGAGAATCTTTACAAACAACCTAATCCTAATACATATTTAGCAACTTTTGCCCGTTTTTTGGTTGAAAACAAAGACCATCCGTATTGTAAAGGGGTCATAGATAAGGGATTTCAACAATTTGTGAATAATTATATCATGCAATTTGAATTGGCCACCAAGGTTCCTGTGCATTTTGTGGGCAGCATTGCCTATTTCCTGCGTGAAGAATTAAAAGCAGTACTGGAACGGAATGATCTGGTGCCGGGTGTTATCAGACAACGTCCCATAGATGGACTGGTAGAATTTCACAAACAGACTATCTAACAGCGATCATTGAGATCTCTACATTGACGAACTTGGGTAGATTTGCAACTTCCACCGTTTCCCGTGCAGGGGCTGTTGCGGGGTCAAAATAAGACCCATAGACCTCATTAATGCTGGCAAACTGATTCATGTCCTTCACAAAAATGGAGGCCTTTACTACCTGGCCAAAGCCCATACTTGCCTTTAATAAGATGGCCTTTAAATTTTCCATACACTGTTTTGTTTCTGCCTTAATATCTCCGGAGATCAGTTCACTTGTATTGGGATCCATGGGGATCTGCCCGGAAATAAAAAGTGTGTTTCCTGCCATAACCGCCTGATTGTAAGGCCCTATAGGGGCGGGTGCCTTGGAGGTGCGAATGATCTTTCTGCTGCTCATAATGGTATAGTTTATAAAATTGTTATCGTCTGGGGGGTCGCTGACTTCTATTTTCCCATTTAAGATCCTGAAGAATAGAACTCTTGATGCCTATAAAGAAGTACCATCGTTCAAAATCACCAAAAGGTGTCCAGTTAAATCGTAAATTAAAACTTTCCAGATCGCGCTCAAAACGAAATTGAGTAACGGTAAAACCTTTATTCTTTATATCATAACCAGATGAAACGCCCACCTTCCAGCGAGGGGCCAACGTAATATTCCCCGAAAACATAAGGGAATGACTCGAGAATTCGTTTTGCCTATTGCTATTGCTATAGGTAGCGGCATATTGTAAGTTGAGGTCCCAGGGGATCTTGTTTGCATATCTGGGGTTTTCAACATCGTCCGGATCCCTGTCCTCAAAACTACTTCTGTTAAAATTATCGGCGGCACCAAAGAGATCATCGGTTCTCCCACCACTGGCCTCTATGTAGTTCTGGCCATCATACGGATCTTCTTCCTCTTCCTTTTCGCCATCTTGTTCAAAATCCTTACTGCTTATCTTATAGCTTATGTTTGCCCGCGCATTGGTTAATCTGAACAAACTTCCTCCGTTTTTACTATTAAAAGTATTGATACGCCTACCGTTGTTATCAATGGCATAGGGATCAAGGCTTGCACCAAAATTTACGGACATCTTATTCTTGAAAATATTGGTTCCCCCACTTAAACTTACCGGACTTATTTTTAGGGAGTCGGCTTCTAAGTTATACCCGGATGATAAATTAAAACTATTAAGAAGTTGAATTTTCTTGGGCTCGGTGGCGGTGGAATCTTTGTCTCGTACTTTGGCTTCCAACGTATTTTGCAAAGAAAAACTAAGGGCATTAGATTTTCCAAGGCTGGGAGCACCGTAAATGGTATTTTGAAATCTCGAGTATTGCACAATGGCTCCGGTGGTCTCATTAAGATATTCATCGTAATACTGCTCAAAAGAAGGGGCATATCCATAGCTTACACTGGGGCGCATTACATGCCTTATGGCCTGAAATTTCTTGTCTTCTCCAAAGGTAAATGTACCATAGAGCGTTGTACCCACACTGGCACTAAAGTTGTATTTATTAAACCGATCGAATCCGCTAATGGTATCGGTCACCACGCTTTGGGTATCGGCATCAAAGCGCTGACCAAAGGTTTCCAGCGTCCAGATATCCTCATAGTTACCCCCCATGGTTACACTAAAATGCTTGGCAACCTTAAAATTAGTGCTGATGGGAATGCGGTGCCGAGCGCCAACTTTGGCATCATCGAACATCTTTGCCGTTAAGAAGTCCTCATCATTGGTCCGTATGCTGTTGCGGGCATTCAGGTCATATTGGAAATTAATATTCTGCAGTGCACCTTTTTTAATTCCCTCTCGTTTTGCAAAAGGAAAAACCCTTTCCATACTTGCCTGTAGGGTAGGTAGGGTAACATCTACCACATTGGTATTTGTGTTTTGGTTATGGGTAGCGGTAAGACTCATATTAACCGATGGATAGGCCGGGAAGGTCTTGGAATACGAAATAGAGGAAGACAGGTTGTTGGTTTGTGTCAATGCCAGATTCTGTTGTAAAAGGGAATTTCTAAAATATTGACTGCTCCCCAGATTAACAGAAGCTGATAGTCTGGAATTTGGATTTGCCTTGGTATCCTGAGAATGTGAGATCTGAATATTGTAAATGGTGCCACGGCTGTAATCATCAAAACCCTTTTGACTCACTACCTGATTTTCATACCTGAAATTAACATTACCCCTGTAGCGGTAGCGTTTAGTGTAGACAGACTGACCTCTGATACCATAACTTCCGTTGGTATATAGGTCACCTGTTAAGGTGAGATCTACATACTCATTAATAGGAACATAATACCCGGCATTTTGTAAAAAGTAACCCCTATCCGGATCATTACCAAAAGTGGGCATCATGATCCCCGCAGTTCTGCCCACAGTTAAGGGAAAATAAGCAAAAGGCAAGGCAATTGGTGTTGGTACGTCCACAATATACAGATTGCTGAATCCTGCGATCACTTTTTTCTTCGGAACAAACTTCGCCTTGCGGACTCGTATGTAATAGTCCGGGTCTATAGTGTCCTTAGAAGTAGTTAGCTTGCCTTCACTAAGAAAATAAACAGAATCGTTCTCTTTCTTTGTTTTTTCGGCGTATACCTTCATGGCATCACTCCCCAACTGGCCTAAACCGGCTTGCTGCTCTGTCCTGGAATTCCAAATGACCGCTTTTTGAGTGTCAAAATTAAAACGGATAGAGTCTGGAATGACCACATTCTCCCCTTGTTTAAAGTAGGGGAGTTGTGAAAAATTTCCAAGAGAATCTTTAATCCTACCGGCATAGACCTCATTTTTAATATAGTCCATAATGATTATCCCGGCCTTTAATTCTGTATCCTGGTAGTAGATCTCTGCCTCGTTATAGAGGTATATCTTTTGATCTTTCTGGCTTAATTTTACGTAATCCTTGGCCTTGTACTGAATATTATCAAGGAGTAAAGCTGGTTTTTTTGGAACCGTGTCGGCGCGCACAGAATCTGTCCTAACAGTGTCTGTTGCGAGCGATGGAGGCAGGGCAGGGGCTTTAATAGAATCTTGTACGGCCTTAATGGGAAGGGGTTTAATCTGGTCTTCCTGACCATACATCAAACAGGCCCCTATAAAAAACAAACCAATGAAAAGAAAAAGCTGTTTATTTGATTGCAAAGCTATATATCCTATTTTTGTAATGATATGGCTTGATTTTTGAAATCAAACTTACATATATTTTTTTTCTGCCCGTAGCAGATTAGAATAATTTTAACCCGAGTATAGGAAGTAAAATTCCTCCTGAACCATGAATAAAAAAATTCCTTTCATATACATTGTAATCTTCTTTTTTATAGGGCATATCTCCATCGCCAATCCTTCTCCTGCAGATCGAGGGTTTGACGAATTTGTGGTGGTTTTAGATGCGGGCCATGGCGGACATGATCCCGGTAATTTAGGGAATGGGTACATGGAAAAGAACATTGCCCTCAATATTGTCTTAAGAGTTGGAGAACTCCTTAAAAAAACGCCTGGTATAAAAGTAATTTACACGCGCGATGATGATTCATTCGTTGATCTATTCGTTCGCGGCGAAATTGCCAATAAAGCAGGAGCCGACCTTTTTGTCTCGGTCCACTGCGATTCTCATACCTCAAATGCCCAGGGTGCCGGAACCTTTGTATTGGGCCTGCATGCTAACAAACAGAATTTTGAGATCGCTAAAAAAGAGAACTCCGTGATCTATCTGGAAGATAATTATGAGGCGCGGTATGCAAATTATGATATTAATTCTCCTGAATCTGTCATAGGGCTTACCATTATGCAGGAAGAATTTCTGGACCAGAGTATACTGTTGGCGAAACTTATCCAGGATAATTTCACTGCCAGTTTAAAACGTAACGATCGCAAGGTAAAACAAGCCGGATTTATCGTTTTACATCAAACTTTTATGCCAAGTGTACTCATAGAAACCGGCTTTCTTACTAATAAGGATGAAGGCAGGTATTTGAATTCCAGTAAAGGTCAGGCTGAAATGGGAAGTGCCATTGCCAAAGCGATCTTAAATTACAAGAATAGCATCCCGGATGCCGAAACAGTGATCGCAAATGGAACAGGAACAAGTTCCGCTGAGGAAGTAAAAGCTGTCGAAAAAGATCCGGACCCGGATATTAAAGAGGAAGTAAATCTTCCAATTGTGGAGGAAACGGCACAAAAGACCGATCCCGTGTCCACTATTCCCAAAGAAAAAGAGATACCTGAAAAAGTTGAGAAAGATACTAAAACCAAAATGCTGGTATCAAAAGGGGGTATTATATTTAAAGTCCAGCTTATGGCAACCGCCAAAAATCTGCCCCTAAATTCTTCAGAATTCAATGGTTTGAACAAGATATCTAAGGAGCCTGTCAATAATTTATTTCGGTATCTATATGGAGCAACGGACACCTATATGGGGGCAAAACTATTAAAATCGAATGCAGATATGAAAGGTTTTAGTACCGCATTTATTGTAGCTTATAAGGAAGGAAAACGAATCCCATTACAGGATGCCCTGAAATACGAAGATGATTAATGATTGGCCTTCCGATTTTATTTCTAATTTTGTTTGGAACCTAAATAACAGAGCTTGAAACTATCACGGGAAATTAAAACAGGTATCATAGTGATTGGTGGGATCCTCCTTTTTATTTTGGGTTTCAGCTATTTAAAATCAACACCTCTCTTCGATAACAGTAAGATATTCTATGCCGTATATCAGAATGTTGGGGGATTACAGTCTGGCACGCAGGTATCTATCAATGGATTTAGTGTGGGGAAGGTCAATGATATTCAATTTAAAGATAATACCGGTTATCTAATTGTAACCTTTTCAGTTTCAAGTGATTTTGAGTTTTCAAAGAATAGCAGGGCTGAATTATACGATACCGGGATCATTGGTGGCAAAGGCATTCAAATAAAGCCGGTTTTTGATGAAGGCCCCATGGCAGAATCCGGGGATACGCTCCTAACCAATACCAGGCCAGGTCTTACTGAGTTGGTTCAACAAAAACTAACTCCGCTGCAATTAAAGGTGGAGGGAGCTGTTTCCAATGCAGATTCACTTCTGATGAATGTTAATGATGTTTTGGATGACAATACTAAAAAAAATCTTCGTGAAAGTATTCAGGGTCTTACTTCTGTGGTAAATAGTTTTCAAAAAAGTGCAATCACCCTTAATGAGCTTTTAGATTCAAATAAAACGCATATTGACAGCTCTTTGAGTAACATCAATACGCTCACAAGTAATTTTGCCAAACTCTCAGACTCTTTGGCTGCCAACAATCTGAGTTCTACCATTAGGAACTTAGAATCTACGATAAAAAATCTGGATGCGCTCCTTGGAAAGATGGAGAAAGGTGAAGGTACCCTTGGAAAACTAATGAATAATGAAGAATTGTATAACAACCTCACAAAGGCTTCTAAGGAACTGGATCTTTTATTACAGGACTTCAGGTTAAATCCAAAGCGGTATGTAAATGTATCGGTCTTTGGAAGAAAACAGATAGAGTATACACGCCCTCAGAACGATCCGGCACTTATTAACCAAGAGTAATTAATGGAATACCTTCCAAACATAATCTTTGCAATACTCCTTATCCTGGGGATCGGTTTTTTTACAAGGAACGTCAAAAAACTTCGAAGAAATATTCTTCTGGGAAAAGATTCAGATCTTACTGACAATACATCTCAGCGATGGAGTAACATGGCAAGAATTGCGTTAGGCCAATCCAAAATGGTGGTGAGACCAATCGCAGGATTAATGCATGTAATTGTTTACGTAGGATTTATTGTTATAAATATTGAGGTGTTAGAGATTATTATTGACGGTCTGCTGGGAACACATCGCATTTTTGCACCTCTTGGAAGTGTATATGATATTTTAATCGCCTCTTTTGAGATCTTGGCGCTGCTCGTTATTGTTGCAGTAGTGATTTTCTGGCTGCGCCGTAATGTCCTAAAGCTGGCTAGGTTTGTAAAACCGGAAATGAAAGGATGGCCAAAAAGTGATGCTAACTGGATCCTTTATATTGAAGTGATCCTTATGGGACTGTTCCTTACGATGAATGCTGCAGATTATCAGTTGCAACAACTTGGGGAAGCGCATTACATGGTGGCTGGTGCTTTTCCTGTGAGTCAGTTTATAACACCACTGTTTGATGGAATGTCTGCAAGTACAATAATCATGATTGAGAGAACTGCATGGTGGTTGCATATTGCCGGAATCCTGTTCTTCCTCAACTATCTCTATTATTCCAAGCATTTGCATATTTTATTGGCCTTTCCAAATACCTACTTTGGAAATTTAAAACCGAAAGGTCAGTTTAGCAATTTGGAGTCTGTGACCAATGAAGTAAAATTGATGATGGATCCGAGTGCAGATCCTTTTGCAACGCCGGCAGAAGATGCTCCACCACCTGACAAATTTGGGGCCTCCGATGTATTGGACCTCAAATGGGTACAATTATTAAGTGCCTATACCTGCACAGAATGTGGCCGCTGTACCAGTGAGTGTCCAGCCAATCAAACCGGGAAAAAACTTTCGCCAAGGAAGATCATGATGGATACCAGGGACCGTTTGGAAGAAGTAGGCCGTAATATCGATCAAAATGGTGGAAAATTTGTAGAAGATGGAAAGCAGTTACTGGATGATTACATCAGCAGAGAAGAACTTTGGGCATGTACATCTTGTAACGCCTGTGTAGAAGCTTGTCCGGTTAGTATAGATCCCTTATCCATCATAATGGATATGAGGCAGTATTTAGTCATGGAACAGTCGGCCGCACCAGCGGAATTGAACGCTATGATGGGAAATATAGAAAACAACGGGGCCCCATGGCCTTTTAATCAAATGGACCGACTCAATTGGGCAGACGAGCCGTCTTAATGAATAACCTAGAAGAGAAAGCAACATGAATGTACCCACGATGGCATCGCTCTTTGCGGAAGGAAAACAACCCGAGGTTTTGTTTTGGGTTGGTTGTGCCGGTAGTTTTGATGACAGGGCAAAAAAGATAACGAAGGCTTTCGTACAATTATTGAATAATGCCGGGGTGTCTTTTGCGGTATTGGGAACCGAAGAGAGTTGTTCCGGCGATCCTGCAAAAAGGGCCGGTAATGAATTTTTATTTCAAATGCAGGCAATGACCAACATAGAGGTCATGAATGGGTATGGGATAAAAAAGGTAGTAACTGCCTGCCCGCATTGTTTCAATACCTTAAAAAATGAGTATCCCGGTTTAGGCGGAAACTATGAAGTTGTGCACCATACGCAGTTTTTAAAAGAGCTGGTA
>JAHEHU010000199.1 GCA_024639765.1 Eudoraea sp. | reverse complement strand
TATCTTTATTCTCACAAAACCTTTCGATAAAGTCCTGGGTAAAAAGAGCGTAATAGCCCATAGCGCCTACTATCTTGAAGCTATTGGCCAAAATAATAACTAAAAAAATGGTCGATATAATCAGGTCGGACAATTTCACATAACAAAGCTAAAACTCCACTTTGATCCGGAATGTGATAAAAGTCACATTTCCAAAAATTTTAAATTAGAATATCCTTTTGGAATTTGGTGCTTGTTACGTGTAATTTACTTAAAGAGTCTTGCAGAATGATAGCTGAAGTTGTATGCCTTTTTTTATTCTTCATAAATATCAAATTTAGCAGGGAAGGACTTCATTAATTCTTTATTAGAAAAGTCATCTTCGTTCATAGATGAGAGTTGCTCTAAAAAGATATCAAATTCACCAATTTTAAATATTGTAAGCATTTTACCTCCATTTAAACACTAGTCTACGTGCCAGACATTTGGAGGAACAGTGATTGTATCTCCTTCTCGGAGAATTATTGTTTCGTCATCAAAAATGAGCTCAAGTCCGCCAACTAACATTTAGAAAACCTCTGTCATTATTTTATGATGATTTTACCTTAAATGAAACCCTGATTTTAATGTGTCTTCCACTAGACATAATTCTCCATTCGTCCATCGCGAGGAAAGCTTACTAAAGTAGTGATCCTGCGAGTAATTTTAATTTTAACCTTCACCTTAATCTTATAAATTCTTTTGATTTCATATTCTTTTTAATTATGCACAACGGTTTAGTATAAAGGCCGTTTTAATACTCTTTATAACCTGTTAGCGGCAGGGTTTAATTTTCTATTCCAAATTCGAGTTGTCTGTTATACTCTTCATCAGAAAAGTTTCCCTGAGAATCTTTAATAAAACCATCTTCGCTAATAGTCCAAAGTTCAAACCCACTAACTTTCACTTTATGGCCTTTTCCGTCTGGATCTGCGTCTGTTCCTGTCAAGGTCCAGTGAAATTCACTGCCATTTGATTTATAAACCAGGCTATCAAAATGTACAATCATGTCAGGAAACTTTGTCATAAAAGACCGTGCAACATTTGTTATGGCACCTCGCCCTTTAGCAGGATCTCCATCATTTACTTGAAGGCTTCCATCTTCTTCAAAAAACATTGCAACGAATTCTGGTTTCTGACTACTCCACGCCTGGGCATAGCTGTGGGCAAAAAGGTTCAGGTCAAATGTTCTTTTATCTTCCGGTAATCGCTGCGCGGTCCATGCTATACTTAAAAGTTTCCAATCTTCATCTTCTTTTATAAGCGTCAAATGGTTGATTTCCCGATTTCCGGGAACTCCAAATCTAGAAAGGATAGCGTCAGCCCTTACGAATGCCAGGCGGCCTTCAGTTACTATGATATCAAAGTCGGTTGGGATTTCTGAAAAGGGTATATTTTCGCGTGTTTTTACCATGTCAAAGTACTCTTCGATAGTCATCTCCGTATTTGTCCAGATACCATCCTTTAAAGAACTGAACCCTATGACTGCTTTGTCAGAGGAGATGTCGTCCAGGTCTTGGATATTGTAGTTGCCGGCAGCTAGCAGTATTTTTTCTACAGCAGCAATTATTTCTTCTTCCTCAGGATTCGGTGCTGGTTCGATTGTTTCTGTTGCAATATCTTCAGTCAATTCAATTTTGTCGGGTTTTGGTTGGCAACTGATAATAAAAATGAGAAGTACTATCAGGCATAGTATTGGATTTCCTAAAGAATTATTCATGATTATTTTGTTTAGTTGCCCCTAATGGTTTTGATAAGACTTTTCGTTGCGTTTAGATACTAAGATAGTAAAAAGGGGGTAGGGTGTTGAAAATCCGTTGTGATTTCTGAGGAGACTTTTAGATGGCTGAGCAATGAACGTTTTACCTGGTTGTAGCTAGTTTTTTTGGAATAAATGAAGTGCAGCTATTATTTAACATCGGATGGCATTAAAAAGCAAATTGCTTTCGGCAATACGCTTATGGTAGCCGGGGCAAGGCCCACATACTCACCATCAGCCTCAATGCCACAAGAGTCATTGCTTTCAAGCAAAACTTCATTGGCATCATGGTAGCTAACCTGTGGATGGTTGATTTTCACTCCTTTTTTCAAATTACCTAGGTTTTTTAGATAGTCCCAAATGCTCAAATCCCCGAAGATAGCAACCTGAAACTGCCCATCGGCAAGCTTAGCATCGGGGGCGATACAGATGGCTTTGCCAAAGTAACGCCCATTGGCCACTGCCATTTGCAGCAACTTGCCCTTCCACTGCCACGTGCTGCTTGTGCAGCTAACCTCTTTTTTAACATAGCCGAGAAATCCTTTTATGATGTGTTTGAAGTAATTGAATCCCGGACCGAACACACTTGATGATTGTTCTAGATTTCGTGCCACTTCCGGGCCAAGCCCAACTCCTGCTATATTTACAAAATAGCGGGTTTCCTGGGTCTCATGTATTATTATTTTCCCAAGGTCTATTTTTTGGGTGGTATTCGATTGAATCAGTTTTATCAGTTCTTCAATGGAATTGGAGATGCGTGCCGTTCTGGCAAAATCATTGGCCGAACCATTCGGGAGTAGCCCTATAGCCGGGTATTCATTGGCTTGTATGTTACTTTGCAACATACCATTGATAAGCTCGTTCAAGGTGCCATCACCCCCAATAGCAACCATATAATCGCAGCCGTTTTCAGTGACCTGTTTAGCCAGTTCGATGGCATGTTTTTTCCTTAGCGTGGAAATGAACTGCACACTGCCAATATTCATTTGTTGACAGTATTCGCCAAGCTGGGGGAGCACTTTTGCAAGGCGGTTGTTTTTGTTGTTGACTACAAACACGATTTTCATTCGCAAAAGGTAGCGTATTCCTTTAGTTTAGACAATGACAAGATTAAGCATGGTGCTGTCCATGATTATGGAACTGTCCAAAGGCAGCTTT
>JAHEHU010000198.1 GCA_024639765.1 Eudoraea sp. | reverse complement strand
ATTTTTCGCTTCTTAGAAGGGCTTAAATCGGCATCCGGGTTGAAAATTACCCGTCTTGGATAATTTGGAAAGGGCTCTAAGAACTGTGATTCTACAATATTTGAAATTATTTTATTGACTTCATTATCTGGTAAAGGAGGCAAACAACAACAACTATTAATTCCGTGAACTTTTTTATGCAAATAATCTGCAGAAATATTTGGGTTTAAAAACTTTGAATCGGACAAAAGAACTATTGCAGGAATTGAAATTGAACAAATGATAAAGAAAAACCAACTTATAAATCCCAAAAGTTCAACCTTTAAATCCTTCAATTCTTTGGCAATATGATAGTGTATTTAACTAATCTTTTCCTATTTTAAATCTACAGATGCGACAGAACCTATGAACTTCTATATAGATGAATAAATATGGGCCAAGATGAATTGATTGACTATTTGGTTGAGAAAAATATTCTTGATTCTTCCTCTGTTGAAATAAGAACGTTGAGCGGTGGTGTATCTAGCGAGATATTGCTAATTGACGATGGAAACAAAAGGTTTGTGCTCAAACGTGCCTTGGCAAAACTAAAAGTAAAAGACGATTGGTTTGCCAATGTAAAACGGAATCATATCGAACAGAAGTACATAAGATATGTAGCCGACTTTTTACCTGAAACGGTGCCCGCTATCCATTACAGCGATGAAGATCATCATTTTTTTTGCATGGAAATGCTTGAAAACGGGTTGACCAACTGGAAAGAACTACTGCTGAACAAACAAATTGATATTGGGTATGCCAAAACCGCAGGCAAAATTATGGGGACCATACATAATAAGTCGGCCGGTGACCCTACTGTGGAAAAGGATTTTGAGACATTGGCCAATTTTCACGAGCTGCGTATTGAACCCTATTTAATCACAACGGGGAAACTTCATTCGGATTTGAAAGCATATTTCTATGAAGAGGCAAAGCGATTGGCATCAGTAAAGAAATGTCTTGTCCACGGTGACTTTAGTCCTAAGAACATATTGGTGGGCCCTGATCGTTTTGTTTTACTGGACTGTGAGGTCGCATGGTATGGGGACCCTATTTTTGACTTGGCTTTCTTTTTAAACCATTTTCTTTTAAAGGCATTATATGCCCCCGAAATGGTTAAAGAATTTATAGAGTTGGCAAAGGTAACGTTGAAAAGTTATAAGATACATTCAGGTAATATTTTTGACGAAAAGTTTGGTGCCAGATTGGTTCACTTACTTTTACTATTGATGTTGGCGAGGGTTGACGGTAAATCCCCCGTCGAATATTTAAACCCCGGGCAACAACAAAAGGTCAGGGATTTTGTATACCAGGAACTGTCCAATGGCACCCGCAACTTTGAAGTCCTTACTACCAAATGGTCCGAAACCGTATAACAACCTAATGAAAATTTAAAGAAAATTATGAAAATAAAACAAGTAGATGCCTATCAAATATACGATTCGAGGGGATATCCGACTGTTGAGGTGGAAATTACTTTGGAAAATGGCATAAAAGGACATGGATTAGTTCCATCAGGGGCCTCTACCGGCCAATTTGAAGCACTTGAACTACGGGACAACGACAAGTCTAAGTTCAGGGGGAAATCTGTATTCAAAGCCTTGTCACACGTTAAAACGGAAATCGCTTCCTTAGTTATTGGCGAATGGGTGTTTGATCAGCATCATATCGACCGAAAAATGATAGAATTGGATGGTACCGAAAATAAATCACGCCTAGGTGCAAATGCTATTCTAGGGGTGTCCATGGCCGTGGCAAATGCCGCAGCGAATGCCAAAGGGATACCTTTATATGAATATTTGTGCGAAGGAAAAGGAAATTTAATACCTCTAAATGAGATTCAAATACTTGGTGGAGGGGCCCATGCAGATTGGGCAAACGATATTCAAGATTTTCTTGCAATTGCAGTCGGTGCAAAGACTTACGAAGAAACACTCGAAATTACCCATAATCTTTATCATGCTACGGGTGAAGTATTGAAGGCAAAGGGCAAGTGTGTAGGTATTGCAGACGAAGGTGGATGGTGGCCAGACTATAAAACAAACGAAGAACCCTTTGAGGTTTTCTTGGAAGCCGTCGATAAGGCAGGATATGTAGCCGGAGAGGATGTGGCAATTTCGTTGGACATCGCCGCAAGTGATTTATATGATGGTACTCATTATAATTTACCGTTGGATAAGATGTCTTATACACCCGATGAATTTTACCACCTAATGAAATCATGGTGTGAAAAATACCCGATAATCTCTATCGAGGATCCATTTGCAGACACCGATATTGCTAATTGGAAACGCTTTAAATCTGAGATGGGCACTAAGGTCCAGATTATTGGTGATGACTTGTTCACGACTAATATAAAACGTATTGAACAGGGTATTGAACAAGATTTGGCAAACTCGGTATTGATAAAACTGAACCAAATCGGGTCGGTCACCGAAACAATAGAGGCCATACGTTTGACCCAGAAGGCAGGATGGCTTCCTGTTATTTCTGCCAGATCAGGTGAAACAGAAGATGCATTTATAGCTCACTTGGCAGTAGCCACCAATGCCGGACAACTAAAAGTTGGGTCATTTGCAAGAAGCGAAAGAATGGTCAAATGGAATGAAATTATCAGAATCCAACGTCAACTTGGTGAGCATGCTAATTTTATTGGTGCCGGTATCTACAATAAAATATTGGATTAGCGCTAGAATTCGGGCTTTTTATGTACTATTAGTTACCAGGGTTCTGTCGCATCTGTAGATTTAAAGAATATTTTTTAAAAAATGAGTATTAATTTCCTCAAAAAATGTGTATTTGGCCCAGATTGGAGAGATTTAAATATTAAAAAGCCTTAGTAGGCTGAATTTTTAACTGCTCTTTCTTATCCTGCATTTTAATTGCACTGTACATCATTAATTCAGGACTATGACACTTTACGAAT
>JAHEHU010000197.1 GCA_024639765.1 Eudoraea sp. | reverse complement strand
GAGGTTATTTGACAAGATTTCTCACGCTCACTTTGTTCGGTTCTAAATGACGGATGTTGGATGTATTTGAATATTTCTCCTGCCAAGTCATTTCGACATAAGCTGCGAAGCAGCGATAGAGAAATCCAGCCTAAAATTCAAAATACAATTAATTCAGCCTCCTTCCTTGCGCAAAACCACTAAAGGCGGGCTGTTTAACACGCTTCTGCTATTGCTTAGGCCAATTAAGAGAACAAGTAGCGTTATCCCGGGTAACAATACCAAAAAGGGTACAAGCGAGGGCACAAATGGTGCTTTAAATACAAAGGTAGCCAGTAACTGACTGCTTATAAGTGATAGTAATATTCCTATACCACTTCCCAGCACGCCTAAATAAAAGTATTCAAGGGCGGTGATTTGCAAAATTTGTTTGCTTTTCGCACCTAGAGTTCTTAAGAGAACGCTCTCCTTTATGCGCTGATATTTACTGGTACGCACAGCTCCTATTAAAACAATGATTCCGGTTAGTATGCTAAAAAAGGCCATAAAATTTATAACCCATGCAATCTTATCAAGAACATTCTCTATTAGAGTTACAATTTGCCGCAAATCGAGCACAGAAATATTCGGGAATTTTCGAACTAATTCTCGCTGGAGGTTGGCCGAAGCCTCGGCATTGGGTGCATTAGTCGTTATAACGTGAAACTGCGGGGCATTTTCTAAAACTCCTGCAGGAAAAACCAGGTTAAAATTAGGCTGCATTCTTGCCCAGTCCACAGCGCGAATATTTCCCACAACAGTTTCCATCAGTACTCCCTGAACATTGAAAACAATCGTATCACCTACTACAACTTCGGCATCTCTGGCAATATTATCCGCTATGGAAATAGGAATAAGACCTTCCTTTGGAACTTCAGGTACCCATTCACCTTCAGTAAGGGTCTCTGAAGAAATCAAGGTATCACGGTAGGTAACCCGAAATTCGTGGTTCAAAACCCATTTATTCATTGTCAGGGTTGTGTCCTGTCTGAGATCATTGGCTGCCCGTCCTTTTATCTTATGCATACGCATGGTAACTATTGGAATATTATCCAATACCGGAAGGCCTTTAGGTGTAATACTATTTGCTACGTCTTGCTTTTGCTCGCTCTGCACGTCTAACAGAATTATGTTGGGACTATTGCTATTGCTATCAAGCTGCGCCATGGCTAGCAGTATATCTTTTGTAAAGTAGAGGGTGCTAATTAAAAAAGCACCAACTCCAATTGCTACCAATAATACCATGGTCTGATTATTAGGCCGAAAAAGGTTCAAAAGGCTCTGTCTTGAGGTAAATCCCCAAGAGGTAGGAAAGTATTTTTTTATTCCCTTCATAAAAACCGTGGCAACACCTGCTAAAATCGAGAAAGTTACTGCAATACTGATCACAAATCCCAGGGCATATCGCAAGTCTTGCAAAAGCCAAAGGGAAAACAGGAAAACAAAGATTAATATTCCTAAAAACACAAGTACCCTGGCTTTTCGGGGACGTTCATCTGGTGCTTCCTGAATGCGCAGTACCTGCAATGGAGAGACATACCAGGTCTTCATAAGTGGTAATAATGCAAAAAGAACAGACATAAAAACTCCCAGTAATAAACCCATTATAATGGGTTGAGGCGCCAGCGATAACTGTACTTCAAAAGGTAAAAACCCTTGAAGCAGACTTGGAAATGTCAGCTGCAGCAGTACACCACCAATCGTTCCAATTGCACCTCCCAGAAGGCCCATCCCTGCTATTTGAATCAAATAAATAAGGAAGGTCTGTTTCCGGCTGGCACCCATACATTTAAGCACGGCTACCGACCTCAATTTTTCCTTTATATAGATTTGCACAGAACTTGCTATACCTACACAACCCAGTAAAAGAGCAACAAATGCAACCAGGTTCAGGAATTTACCAACATTGCCATAGGAATTACCCATTTGTCTACTCCCTGAAGTATGTGTGTCAAGATCTGCATTCTCAGCATCCAAAATAGGGTCAAGTTCTTTATCAAGAATATCGAGATCCAACTCAGGTGGGGCAATAAAATAGTAGTTATAGTCTAAACGACTTCCTACCTGCAGTAGCCCTGTTTGTTCAATAATCCCAAATGGAATAATGACAGGTGGTGCCACAGAACTGGCGATGGCGTTATTACCGGGTGCAGATATAAGGGTACCGGCAATGGGCAAACTTACATTACCTATTTTGATTATATCTCCTATTTCCAATTCAAACTGTAGCATAACAGTGGCGTCTACAAGTGCTCCTTTTTTTGAAATATAGGTTTCTGCCGCATCTGCCGGCTCTGTCTCTAGTTCTCCATATAGTGGAAAATCACCTTCAAGCCCCCTTACTCGAACCAGTTTACTACTTTCATTCTTTGGAAATGCTGCCATGGACGCAAAATTCACTTCCATGCCCTTGGCTCCGCCTAATGAATCGATTATTCCCTGCACTCTTTCATTCGGAAGTTGTCTTGAATCAATAATAAAATCGGCTCCCATAAGCGATTTGGACTGAAGACGAATATTTTCTTTAAGATTATCACTGAAAGATTGGATTGAAACCAGTGCTGTAATTCCGAGTATTATTGAGGCCATAAACAAAATAAGTCGGCCTCCACTAGCCTTTCCATCGCGCCAGGCCATTTTAAAAAGCCAGCCCATACCTGCCAAAGATGAGGTTTCCTGTTGCTTTTTCACGAGATGGCTGTGCTTTCGTTAGTAGCTATCTTTCCCCCTTTTAGCCTAAGTATATGCTGAGTACGTTTCGCAAGGTCCAGGTCGTGTGTTACAATAACTAAAGTAGTACCTGCTTCTTTATTAAGTTCAAAAAGTAGTCTCACAACTTTTTCTCCTGTTTCTTCATCAAGGTTACCGGTAGGCTCATCGGCAAAAAGGATAGAAGGTCTGTTGCTAAAAGCTCTTGCCAGAGCAACCCGTTGTTGTTCACCACCTGATAACTGA
>JAHEHU010000027.1 GCA_024639765.1 Eudoraea sp. | reverse complement strand
CCTTTTCTTCTATAAAAATTATAGGCGTCATGTCCGTTCCCTTTAAGGGCAATAAAGAACTGTTCTGCCATAATGTTCCATTTTCCTTCATCATTCGCCGCATCAAAGGCAGCATCAATTGAATCGATAAAATCTGATACGTCCGTTGCAGAAGGTTCAAAAGAAAGATCTGCCGTAGCATCTTTTGATGCAAACGTTCGAACTTTAGTAATGGATTTATCAATACCAGCCAATACAAAGGCCTTTCCTGCAGCAGGGCTGCCATTCATGGCTACTTCAGCCCTCCAGAAATCAACTGTGGAAGCCAAAATTATGGGGGTGATACCTGCTCCACCACCACCAGTACCAAGACTGGTTTCACCAAAGCTGTCATCATCAAACTGACCAGCCTGAGGATAAACACCAACAGCTGTTCTCAAAAGACCATCTGGCGGAATACCGGAGTTATTTCCGTGATTTCTACCCCAATAGCCGTTATCAAGTACACAGAAAGGATAACCACCAGCTAAATACTGCGGAGGAGGTGATTGTAATGAACAATCCAGGGTTTCCTCATTAGGAGCAACTGGATCTCCGTTTACATCATTCGCACCTGGTGTGGCATCAGTCTGACGGTAGTAATAATATCTAATACGCGGGTCATCTGAGGTGTCCATAAGATTCATCATCCAAATAGAAGCATAATCTCCACCACCTGTAACGGTGTAGTTTTGTGCATAATTAGGATGTCTTGTATCTGGTTGTACTTGATTAGAACCCCATTGGAATTGCCAATCATCTGCAGTATCAGAAATATAGTTGCCACTAGAGATGATGCTGTTGAAAGCGGAAGTATTCCCCAGGTTAAGATTTAGTCTCAATCTCAGAGAGTTCGCGGCCTTTACCCATGCATCCCAGTCTCCATCGTAATAGAAATCGATATCCGGATCAGCCAAAGCTGTTGCGTTAAAGTTGGCAATAGCCTGATTCGTCAACGCCAAAGCAGCGGTGTAAATATCCGCACCACTATCTGGCCCGGGATTTAAATTATCTGCGCCACCGATGGCCTCAGAGTAAGGAATATCACCAAAATAGTCAACCAGTAACGTAATGGTATACGCTTCAATAAGTTGTGCAATGGCTATGTGATGCACTAAACCTGCTTCTTCCGCAATGGGAGTGAGGTCTCTTGCATTCTTAATGATCTCCTGATAAGAATCTTCCCAGGTCCCATCAAATGCTTGAGGGGAATAGGCGTTCTGGTAGTTTCTACTACCCATCCATTCTATACGGGTAACCTCTGCGCCAGTTTCTCCTAAAGATTCTACCACTCTTGCAAATTTCACCTGCACTTCATTCAAATAGAAGTCTGGATCTGCCTGAGATGGTGTCAGGGCGTTAGGGTTCTCCGTAAGGTCTAAATTGGTGGTTTCACACGCAGTGAAAAGTACTCCACCGATCAAACCAATACTTAGATATTTAAATATGTTTTTCATGATCAATTTTTATATTAATTAAAAGGATGCTTTTACACTGAATCCATATCTTCTGGAACTAGGTCCATTAAGATAATCAAATCCTCTACCATTTCCAATACCAATACCGGCCACGTTAGGGTCAAAGTTAGTTCCTTTAGGAATGTTGATGGCTTCATACCAAAGGTTGAATCCAGAAACAGTAAAGCTTAAAGAACCAAATGGGGTCTTATCCAGGAATTTAGTAGGAACGCTATAGCCTAAGGATACTTCCTGTAACCTGAGCGTAGAAGCGTCAAATACACCTAGTTCATCTGGTCCGAACAATACGTTGTTGAAATAGAACGTAGAGTTGTTGATCTGAACGTCGTTAGGTGAACCATCTCCTTTAACACCAGGAAGAATAAACGTATTTAATCTATCTACCACGTCTGTAGTTAATCCTCTACCGATCAATACAGAAGCTGTTCTAGAATAGATATCTCCACCATGGGTGTAGTTAAATAGGAAATTGAAATTGAAATTTTTATAGCTAAAGCTGTTTCCAATGTTCAATACCCAATCCGGGTTAGGATCTCCAATTTCGAACAAACCGTTCTCAATGATATAGTCACCGTTAGCATCCACAACAAAGTTGTCGTTGTCATCACGCTGTATCCTTGTACCTACCATGATTCCTAGAGGATCCCCTACACGTGCAGCGTTCCCCAGGTTGGTAAAGCCATCGTAAACAACAATGTCTGTATCTAATCCAAGATCGGTTACTTCAGATTCGTTATAGAACCAGTTTGCGTTAAGGCTCCAGTCTAAATCACCTGCCTCCTGGCCTCTGAATATAGCCAAAGTACCATCTAATTCAAGACCATCAGATTTGATCTCACCAACGTTTGTTTGTGTAGCAGTGAAACCAGTGGACGGATCCAAAGGACGGTCAATAATAAGATCCTGAGTGGTCCTGGTATAATAGGAAGCGTCTAAAGTGAACCTGCTTCTGAATAATCTCATTTCAATACCAAATTCCAACTCTTCCAGTAACTCTGGTTTAAGGTTAGGATTTCCTAACAAATTAGCACTTACATTGGTAACGGTATTAGCACCATCACCATCCTGGAAGTTTTGTGTATCCAGGATAAGCGTAGAAGCTACAGGATATCCTGTTGGGAAGTTCGCGGATGTTCCGTAACCAGCCCTTAACTTAAGATAGTTAATTCCATTTTCAGATTGTAATCCAGGAATGAATTTAACTGGGATCAAAGATAAACTAGCCGATGGATAGAATATAGATCGGTTTTCCTGAGCCAGGTTAGATACCCAGTCATTCCTTCCGGCTACAGTAAGATAGATCATACGATTGTAATCAAAATCTAACTGACCGTATACACCAGCAATATTTCGCTCTCTAAGGAATTGAATGGGCTCAAAAAGTGAGAAGTTGAAGTGTCTTAGTACTCCAAAAACTTGCTGTCCTGAACTCGCCACACCATTCTGATCGAATTTCTCGCTTCTAGTAGTAGCACCAGCGTTAAAGCTAAAGCCAACTTTTTCAGAGATTTCGTATTGTCCAGACAGAATAAGGTTATGATCAAATAACGTATTGGTATTGTTCCAGGTCTGAAGGATACCACTCTGAGTAGCAACACTTCCACCTATACCACCTTTATTCTGAGAGGTGATGTTATTTTCACTATAGACATCCAAACCAAAACGATAGGTTAGGTTTAGGTTGTCATTGATATCATATACTAAGGCCATATTTCCAAAGACCCTTTTTGTATCCTGCTCGGTTTTGGAGTTTTTTACAGTCCAAAGTGGATGCTGAATACTGTTGTTCTGACGATAGTACACGCTGGAACCATCTACAGGACTTTCAAAAGGTAATCCCTGAATATCCACACTTCGTGGAGTATAGAAGACATTCGCGAAAACAGAAGATCCGTTACCAAAAACACTGTTACCTGTACTAGCCGCAACTGGCGGAGACTGGAAGTTGGTATTCGCAAAGTTCAAGGTACCAGAAGCAGTGATCTTATTAGATAAGACTGCTCTACCTCCTAAACCTACATTATATCTTCTAAGGTTGTTTCCAGGAGTAAATCCTTGATCATCTAAATGACCAAAGTTCATATTGTAGCTCATGTCCCCATCATCAGATGATCCGTTGATGTTTACCGAGTTGGTCTGTACAATTCCCTGCTTAAAGAATTTCTCTACACTGTCATAAGGCTTCCATGGGTAACGTGCTCCCGCAAATTCAGGAAATGCCGCCCGTATAGCAGATGTTGATGTAGAATATGGATGTGCCAGTGTGCCTGCATCATCAATGGCTGATTGAGATCCCCAACCGGCTACGCCATCTCTGTCAAAGCTTGGTCCCCAGTTACTGAAGAACCATCCAAAGGCCTGGTCGAATCCGTTACCGAATTGATCCTGGTAATCTGGCATAGAAGCGATCTCGTTGATAAACATGGAGCTACTAACAGTAACCTCATTCTTTTTAGCCTTACCTGTCCCGGCAGCACCGTTCTTGGTAGTGATCAGGATAACTCCGTTACGCCCGGCTGTACCATAAAGAGTAGCTGCAGCCAAACCTTTTAAAACGTTTACATTTTCTATGTTGTTTGGATCCAAATCAAGGAACCTACTGGAACCGTTGTTCCCATCTACGAAGCTGTTACCACCTCCGTTTTGGGTTTGACCGTTTGTTCCACTGTCAAATGGTACACCATCCACAATGAACAAAGGCTGGTTACTGCCACTAAAGGTACTAAGACCCCTAATGATAATACTGGTACCAGATCCCGAAAGACCACTCTGTGCCTGAATGTTTACACCAGATGCCTTACCGGTTAAGATACGACCAACATCACCTTCGGCGCGTTGCTCCAGTAATTCATCGCTTACTTCGGAAACGGCATACCCCAGGGCTTGTTTCTCTTTCTTAATACCCTGAGCGGTAACTACTACCTCTTCCAGTGCCTGCGCATCTTCCTGCATCTGCACATTGATAGTGTTACTTGCTCCAATAGTAACCCGTACATCTCTTTGACCGATGTAACTGAAAAGAAGTGATTGCCCCGCACTACCCTGAATGGCGTAATTTCCATCGAAATCAGTTTGGGTTCCGGTTGTAGTCCCTTCAACGACGATGTTTACACCTGGAAGCGGAAGTCCGTCCTGGTCCGTCACGGTACCTGAGACCGTCTTCTCCTGCGCAAAAGTCAAATGCACAACAAACGCCAATAATAGCGTCAAGATTCCATTTAAATTTGTTCTCATTTTAAAATTATTTGAATTAGCTAAGTGCGAAAATCATAATTCTATGTTAATAATCCAAACTTATTTTAATAAATATTTAAGAAGTCTGCAGGAATCTAGAACTTTCTGAAAGGCCGTTTTGTGGGTTTTGAGAACTATTTAGGCTCTAAAAAAGGACTGGGCAATAGGAAATGGGCGAATCCCAAATTTTCACGATTATTTAACAACCAATCAGAACGTATTGAAATACAGGTGTTAGGGCCAATTACAATTCCTCAATAATACAATCTGCCAAAGTTTACTTGAGTATTGCTACCTTATTTTGAATCTTGGTAATAAGGACAAAATGATGTTGGAAAAACGAAAAAAATTAACACCATATATTAAGGTATAAAATGTATCAATCAAAAAGTACTTGGCACGAGTAGTTCCATGGGAATATAAAAATCTTGTAAATTTCATTGGCAACCATTTGAATTATGTTTAATAATTACTACATTTGCCGACCCTTAAAAGAGGGTACCATTATTATTTAGTAAAATATATGCCAACAATTTCACAATTAGTACGAAAAGGAAGGGCCACAATTACCAAGAAGAGTAAATCGGCTGCTTTGGATTCGTGTCCCCAGCGAAGGGGGGTTTGTACGCGTGTTTACACAACTACTCCAAAGAAACCAAACTCTGCCATGAGAAAAGTGGCCAGGGTGCGGTTAACCAATGGAAAAGAAGTAAATGCCTACATCCCCGGAGAAGGACACAATTTACAAGAGCACTCGATAGTATTGGTTAGAGGCGGAAGGGTGAAGGATTTGCCAGGAGTTAGATATCACATCGTGAGGGGAGCTTTGGATACAGCAGGCGTTGCCGGCAGGACCCAAAGACGATCTAAATACGGCGCAAAACGACCCAAAAAGTAAGCAACACTTTTAAAAAGAAGTAATGAGAAAAAGACAGGCAAAGAAAAGACCACTTTTACCGGATCCAAGATTTAATGATCAACTGGTGACCCGTTTTGTCAATATGATGATGTGGGATGGGAAAAAGTCGGTTGCCTTTAAAGTATTCTACGATGCGATCGATATTGTAGATGGCAAAAAAACAGATGAAGAGAAAACAGCATTGGAGCTTTGGAAAGACGCCTTAGCCAATGTGATGCCTCATGTAGAGGTACGTAGCAGAAGGGTTGGGGGAGCAACATTCCAAATTCCAATGCAAATCAGGCCAGATCGTAAGATCTCCACGGCCATGAAATGGTTGATAAGTTATTCCAGAAAGCGCAATGAGAAATCCATGGCACAGAGATTGGCTGCGGAGATACTTGCTGCAGCTAAGGAAGAAGGTGCTGCCGTTAAGAAACGTGTTGATACGCACAAGATGGCAGAGGCCAATAAAGCATTTTCTCACTTCAGATTTTAGTACCTAGCATGGCAAGAGATTTAAAATATACAAGAAATATAGGGATTGCAGCACATATTGATGCTGGAAAGACCACAACTACAGAGCGAATCTTATTCTACACTGGGGTTAGTCACAAAATAGGTGAAGTTCATGATGGTGCGGCCACTATGGATTGGATGGAGCAAGAGCAAGAAAGAGGAATTACTATTACCTCCGCAGCCACTACCTGTACCTGGAATTTTCCAATGAAGAATGGAGAGATCATACCTGAATCTAAACCATATCACTTTAATATTATTGATACTCCCGGTCACGTAGATTTCACGGTTGAAGTGAACAGATCTTTACGTGTATTGGATGGTTTGGTATTTCTGTTCAGTGCTGTAGATGGAGTTGAACCACAATCCGAAACTAACTGGCGTTTGGCAGACAATTACAAGGTTCCAAGAATGGGCTTTGTGAATAAGATGGACAGACAGGGTGCAAATTTCCTCAACGTGTGTAAGCAGGTCAAGGAAATGTTGAAGTCTAATGCTGTGCCTATTGTTTTACCAATTGGTGATGAAGCTGATTTCAGAGGGATCGTAGACCTTGTTAAGAATCGTGCAATTGTATGGAATGATGAAAACCTTGGTTCTACATTTGATGTTATTGATATTCCTGAAGAAATGAAGGATGAGGTTAAGGAATACAGGGCAATGCTTATTGAAGCCGTTGCTGAGTATGACGATACCTTAATGGAGAAATTCTTTGAAGACGAGGATTCCATTACTGAAGATGAAGTACACGCTGCCTTACGAGCTGCGGTAATGGATATGAGCATCATACCAATGATCTGCGGTTCTTCCTTTAAGAATAAAGGAGTTCAGTTCCTGTTAGATGCAGTTTGCAGATACCTTCCTTCTCCTACAGATAAAGAAGGGATTGTTGGGGTAAATCCTGATACCGGGAAAGAAGAAAAAAGAAGACCAGACATAAAAGAGCCGTTCGCGGCACTTGCCTTTAAGATAGCTACAGATCCATTTGTGGGCCGTTTAGCATTCTTTAGAGCATATTCTGGAAAACTGGATGCGGGATCCTATGTGTTGAACAACAGGTCCGGGAACAAAGAACGTATCTCCAGGATATACCAAATGCACTCCAATAAGCAAAATGCTGTAGATTCAATCGCGGCTGGTGATATTGGTGCAGCGGTTGGATTTAAGGACATTAAGACCGGAGATACACTTTCTGATGAAAAACATCCGATCGTTCTTGAGAGTATGAACTTTCCTGATCCTGTGATCGGGATCGCTGTGGAGCCAAAGACCAAAGCCGATGTTGATAAGCTGGGAATGGCACTTGCCAAACTGGCCGAAGAAGATCCTACGTTCCAGGTAAAAACAGATGAAGCCTCCGGACAAACCATTATTTCGGGAATGGGTGAGCTTCACTTAGATATCATCACGGATCGTTTAAGAAGAGAATTTAAGGTAGATGTAAACCAGGGTCAGCCACAGGTTGAGTACAAAGAAGCTATTACCCGGCCTGCGGATCATCGTGAAACATACAAAAAACAAACTGGTGGTCGTGGTAAATTTGCAGACATTGTATTTACGATGGAACCTTCTACACTTGAAACACCAGGACTTGAGTTTGTTAATGTGATCAAAGGTGGTAACATCCCTAAAGAATATATTCCTTCTGTTGAAAAAGGATTCAGAGAGGCCATGAAGAATGGTCCTTTAGCCGGATTTGAGATGGATAGCATGAAAATAACATTGAAGGATGGATCATTCCACCCGGTAGATTCGGATGCTCTATCTTTTGAGTTGGCCGCTAAATTGGGTTACAAATCGGCTGCCAAGGCTGCCAAAGCAGTGCTCATGGAGCCAATAATGAAGATGGAAGCCATTACTCCTGAAGAGAACATGGGAGACATTGTTGGGGATCTTAACAGAAGAAGAGGTCATGTAACCAGCATGGATGACAGAGCAGGAGCAAAAGTTATTAAGGCAGAAGTTCCACTTTCCGAGATGTTTGGATATGTTACGTCCTTAAGAACGCTTTCTTCGGGAAGAGCTACCAGTACAATGGAATTTTCACACTATGCAGAAACACCTTCCAATATAGCAGAAGAGGTTATTAAAGCAACTAAAGGGGTAACCGCTTAATTCGTAGAAGATGAGTCAGAAAATCAGAATAAAATTAAAATCATACGATTACAACCTGGTAGACAAGTCTGCCGAGAAGATCGTTAAGACTGTTAAGACAACCGGTGCGGTGGTTACAGGACCAATTCCATTACCAACTCACAAGAAAATCTTTACAGTATTGCGTTCACCCCATGTGAACAAGAAATCTAGAGAACAATTTCAATTGAGCTCTTACAAGAGGTTGCTTGATATTTACAGTTCCTCTTCCAAAACCATTGATGCGCTAATGAAGTTAGAGTTGCCAAGTGGTGTTGAGGTAGAGATCAAGGTGTGATAAAAGTACAGGAGAGAGCCAGCTCTTTCCACGACATGTCCGGCGCGGTTTGCAAAGGAAAAACGGTAACAAAAATACATTCGGGGTCGAATTATTTTTGACCCTGTTTTTTTGTCAGAAAAACAAGAATAGTAATTAATTAATAATAATAGTATGTCTGGGTTAATAGGAAAAAAAGTGGGCATGACCAGCATCTTTGATGACAATGGAAAGAATATTCCATGTACCGTCATTGAGGCAGGACCATGTATCGTTACCCAAGTCAGAACCGAAGAGGTAGACGGGTATAGTGCCCTTCAGCTCGGTTTCGATGACAAGGCAGAAAAACGTGCGAATAAGTCCGAAACGGGCCATTTCAAAAAAGCAGGTGCTTCTCCCAAGAAAAAAGTCGTTGAATTCCGTGATTTTGAAGGAGAACACAAATTAGGTGATACGCTTGGCGTGGATCTATTTGTTGAAGGAGAGTTTGTGGATGTTTCCGCCACTTCAAAAGGTAAAGGGTTTCAAGGGGTGGTAAAAAGACATGGCTTTGCCGGTGTTGGGCAAGCTACTCACGGACAGCATAACCGTTTAAGAGCACCGGGTTCTATTGGTGCAGCCTCCTATCCTGCAAGGGTCTTCAAAGGAATGAAGATGGCTGGTAGAATGGGTGGTGAGCGAGTAACAGTTCAAAACCTGAGAGTATTGAAAATAGTACCGGAAAAAAATCTGATCGTTGTGAAAGGTGCCGTTCCCGGACATAAAAATGCTTACGTAACCATCGAGAAATAATGAAGGTAGCAGTTTTAGATATCAAAGGAAAAGAAACAGGTAGAAAGGTAGACCTTTCTGACGCTGTTTTCAAAATAGAGCCTAATAACCATGCCATATACCTGGATGTAAAACAGTACAGGGCGCATCAGAGGCAAGGTACCCACAAGACTAAGGAAAGAGCTGAGATCGTAGGGAGCACCCGTAAGATCAAAAAGCAAAAAGGAACCGGAACTGCACGAGCAGGTAGTATTAAGTCGCCTATTTTCCGCGGTGGTGGTAGAATCTTTGGTCCAAGACCTAAAGATTACAGCTTAAAATTGAACAAAAATCTTAAGCGATTGGCCCGTAAATCGGCCTTGAGTATTAAGAATCAAGAGAAGGCGATCATGGTTGTTGAAGACTTCAATTTTGAGACACCTAAGACCAAGGAGTTCATCCAGGTTTTAAAGGGGCTTGGTCTTGAAAATAAAAAGTCACTGTTTGTGTTGGGCGATTCAAATAATAACGTATATTTGTCGTCGCGCAATTTAGGAGGTTCTGAGGTTGTAACTAATTCAGAATTAAGCACTTACAAAATATTAAATGCAAATAATATTGTGCTTTTGGAAGGGTCTTTAGAAGGCATTGAATCCAACTTAAATAAATAGGAAAATCATGAGTGTGTTAATAAAGCCAATTATAACGGAAAAGATGACAGCAGATAGCGAGTTGCATAATCGCTATGGTTTTATCGTAAACCCGAAGGCCAACAAGTTGCAGATCAAGGATGCGGTGGAGGATACTTATGGAGTTTCCGTTAAAAAGGTGCGTACCATGAATTATGGTCCAACCCGCAAGACCAAATACACTAAGACAGGTGTACAACAGGGGAAAACAAATGCCTACAAAAAGGCAATTGTGGATATTGCGGAAGGCGATGTCATTGATTTTTACAGTAATCTATAAAGACACAAAATGTCAGTTAGAAAATTAAAACCGATCACTCCCGGACAGCGATTTAAAGTAGTAAACGGATTTGACGCGCTTACTGCTGATAAGCCGGAGAAAAGCTTGCTTGCTCCGTTAAAAAAGTCGGGAGGTAGAAACAGTCATGGAAAGATGACCATGCGCCACAGAGGTGGAGGTCATAAAAGAAGGTATCGTCTTATCGACTTTAAAAGGATGAAGCACAATGTGGAAGCCGAAGTAAAGTCTATACAGTATGACCCTAACAGAACCGCCTTTATAGCTCTTTTGGAGTATAAAGACGGAGAAAAGAGTTACATCATTGCTCAGAATGGATTACAGATAGGACAATCTATCATTTCAGGAAGCGGTGTGGCGCCAGAGATCGGGAACGCCTTACCAATGAATGATATTCCTTTGGGAACAATCATTTCCTGTATAGAACTCCGCCCTGGGCAGGGAGCCGTTATGGCGAGAAGTGCAGGCACATTCGCGCAGCTAATGGCCAAAGAAGGAAAGTATGTAACGATAAAATTACCTTCGGGCGAAACCCGTATGGTACTTGGTAATTGTTTGGCGACAATAGGAGCTGTTTCCAATTCTGACCACCAATTGATCGTTTCTGGTAAAGCAGGACGAAGCAGATGGTTAGGCAGAAGGCCAAGAACAAGACCGGTAGCCATGAACCCCGTAGATCACCCAATGGGTGGTGGGGAAGGAAGAGCCTCCGGAGGTCATCCAAGATCGAGAAATGGTATTCCTGCAAAAGGATTTAGAACTCGTTCTAAAACAAAGGATACCAACAGATATATTATAGAACGTAGAAAGAAATAAAAAGTAGAAAGAAATGGCACGTTCACTAAAAAAAGGACCTTACGTTCATAATAGTTTGGAAAAGAAAGTCCAGCAGAACATAAGTTCAAATAAGAAGACCGTCATAAAAACATGGTCTAGAGCTTCGATGATCACTCCAGATTTCGTAGGGCAAACCATTGCTGTGCATAACGGAAAACAATTTGTTCCTGTGTATGTTACCGAAAATATGGTGGGTCACAAATTAGGCGAATTCTCTCCAACCAGATCATTTAGGGGTCATGCTGGAGCTAAAAATAAAGGTAAAAGGTAAGTAAGCTATGGGAGTTCGAAAAAAACAAATGGCCGAAAGAATAAAGGCAGAGAAGAAAGAGCTGGCATTCGCCAAATTGAACAATTGCCCAACATCGCCTCGTAAGATGCGTTTGGTGGCAGATTTGGTAAGGGGTGCAGAGGTTGAAAAAGCGCTGGCTATCTTACGTTTTAATCCTAAAGAAGCATCCCGTAGAATAGAGAAATTATTGCTTTCTGCGATCGCCAACTGGCAAGCTAAGAACGAAGACGCCAATATTGAAGAAGCCGATCTTTTTATAAAGGAGATTCGGGTAGATTCAGGTCGGATGCTTAAAAGATTAAGACCAGCCCCACAAGGTAGGGCACATAGAATTAGAAAACGTTCTAACCATGTAACCTTGGTTGTAGGAGCAAACAATAATACAGAAGCTTAGTATGGGACAAAAAACGAATCCAATAGGAAATCGCTTAGGGATCATCAGAGGATGGGAGTCTAACTGGTATGGTGGGAATGACTATGGTGATAAACTCGCCGAGGATGATAAGATCCGTAAGTACATTCATGCTCGTTTGGCGAAAGCAAGTGTTTCCAGAGTAATTATTGAGAGGACACTAAAATTGATCACTGTTACGATCACCACGGCAAGACCTGGTATTATCATCGGTAAAGGTGGTCAGGAAGTTGATAAATTAAAAGAGGAGCTCAAAAAGATCACGGATAAGGAAGTTCAGATCAATATTTTTGAGATCAAAAGACCTGAAGTAGATGCCAATCTGGTTGCCGCCAGTATTGCGCGTCAAATTGAAAACAGGATCTCATACCGTAGAGCCATAAAAATGTCTATTGCTGCCGCTATGAGAATGAATGCTGAAGGAATTAAGGTGTTGATTGCCGGCCGATTGAATGGAGCAGAGATGGCACGTTCTGAATCTTATAAGGAAGGACGTATTCCATTATCTACCTTCAGGGCAGATATTGATTATGCCATGGATGAGGCCCATACCACCTATGGAAGATTAGGTATCAAAGTTTGGATCATGAAAGGAGAGGTATATGGAAAAAGAGATCTTTCTCCATTAGTGGGAATGTCCAAAGGCACAGGAAAGGATAAGAACGATCCTGGTAAGAAACGCAGAAGAAAGTAATATATATTAAAGTAGTAGTAAGAAATGTTACAGCCAAAAAGAACGAAGTTTCGTAAAGCGCAAAAAGGCCGCATGAAAGGTAATTCCGGGAGGGGTCATCAACTCTCAAACGGAATGTTTGGAATCAAGTCAATGGATTCATGCTTTATTACCTCTCGTCAGATAGAAGCCGCGCGTATTGCAGCTACACGATATATGAAAAGACAAGGGCAGCTTTGGATCAAGATATTTCCAGATAAGCCCATTACCAAGAAGCCTTTAGAGGTTCGTATGGGTAAAGGTAAAGGAGCGCCAGAATATTTCGTGGCCGTTGTGAAACCAGGAAGAATAATGTTTGAAGTAGCCGGAGTGCCTATGGACGTTGCACAGGAAGCTTTGCGATTGGCTGCGCAGAAATTACCGGTAAAAACAAAATTTATTGTGGCAAGAGATTACGATGCCGCGTAATTTTTATTGATTAAGATCATGAAACAATCAGAGATAACAGAATTATCGGTAGAGGAATTAAAGGAAAAAGTGGCCCAATTCAAAAAGCAGCATGCAGACTTGAAAATGGCTCATTCCGTAACGCCACTGGAAAATCCACTTCAGTTAAGGAAAGTGAGAAGAACAGTAGCAAGATTGGCAACTGAATTAACAAAAAGGGAAAACCAATAACGGGTTCTGCTTTATGGAAAAAAGAAATTTAAGAAAAGAACGAGTAGGTGTTGTAACCAGCAACAGAATGGAGAAATCTATTGTGGTTTCTGAAGTGAAGCGGGTAAAACATCCTATGTATGGTAAGTTCGTATTGCGGACAAAGAAATATGTTGCACACGATGAAACCAATGATTGCAATATTGGGGATACGGTAAAGATCATGGAAACAAGACCTTTAAGTAAAACCAAATGTTGGAGATTGGTAGAAATCCTTGAAAGAGCGAAATAATTATGTTACAGCAAGAATCTAGACTTAAAGTGGCAGATAACACCGGAGCGAAAGAGGTGTTAACTATCCGCGTACTGGGAGGAACCAAAAGAAGATATGCTTCTGTAGGGGATAAAATTGTAGTGTCTGTTAAAGAAGCTACCCCTAACGGAACTATCAAAAAAGGAGCGGTTTCTACCGCCGTTGTGGTGCGCACCAAAAAAGAGGTACGCAGACCAGACGGTTCTTATATCCGTTTCGATGATAATGCTTGTGTTCTTTTGAACCCAACCGGAGAAATGCGGGGAACCAGGGTTTTTGGACCTGTAGCCAGAGAGCTTAGGGACAAACAGTTCATGAAGATTGTTTCATTGGCTCCTGAGGTGCTATAAACATATAGATTATGAAATTAAAAATTAAAACAGGGGATACAGTTCGCATCATTGCCGGAGACCATAAGGGTACAGAAGGCAAGGTGGTGACCGTAGACCGCGCAAAGAATAAGGCAATCGTTGAAGGGGCCAATATGGTCTCAAAACATGAGAAGCCAAGTGCAAAGAACCCACAGGGCGGTATTGTAAAAAAAGAAGCACCCATCCATATTTCAAATTTGTCATTGATAGATGGCAAATCTGGAGATACTACCAGAGTTGGTTTTGAAATAAGAGATGGTAAAAAAGTGCGGGTTTCAAAAAAATCTAACGAGGTAATATAGTTATGGCTTACGTTCCAAGATTAAAGAAAGAATACCAAGAGCGCGTCATAGCTGCTCTTAAGGAGGAATTTGGGTATGACAACATCATGCAGGTTCCTAAATTGAAGAAAATTGTGGTGAGCAGAGGTGTTGGTGCCGCCGTGGCAGATAAGAAACTCATTGACCATGCCATTGACGAAATGACGATGATCACGGGTCAGAAAGCGGTGTCTACCATTTCTAAGAAAGACGTTGCGTCCTTTAAATTAAGAAAGGGTATGCCCATTGGTGCAAAAGTAACCTTAAGAGGTGAACGCATGTACGAGTTTTTAGATAGACTGGTTACAACTGCTTTACCAAGGGTCCGGGATTTTCAGGGAATAAGAGCTACTGGCTTTGACGGTCGTGGCAATTATAACCTGGGGGTAACAGAACAGATCATATTCCCGGAGATCAACATAGATAAAATAAACAGGATCAACGGAATGGATATCACTTTTGTGACCTCCGCAGAAACTGATAAAGAAGCAAAATCCCTATTGGCAGAACTGGGTCTACCTTTTAAAAAGAATTAGTATGGCTAAAGAATCAATGAAAGCCCGTGAACGTAAAAGGGCAAAAACAGTAGCGAAATACGCAGAAAAGAGAAAAGCCTTGAAAGAGGCTGGAGATTATGACGCGTTACAGAAATTACCGCGAAATGCATCTCCTGTACGTATGCACAATCGTTGCAAACTTACCGGAAGACCAAAAGGCTACATGAGGACCTTTGGCTTGTCCAGGGTGATGTTCAGAGAAATGGCCAATAAAGGGTTGATCCCCGGGGTTAAAAAAGCAAGTTGGTAGTACTATATAAAAAGGCAAGAAGATGTTTACAGATCCTATAGCAGATTATTTGACAAGAGTTAGAAACGCCAGTAGAGCGGGTCACAGGGTAGTTGAGATACCGGCTTCCAATTTAAAGAAAGAAATTACCAAGATCTTATTCGATCAGGGGTATATCCTTAGTTATAAATTTGAAGAGAATACGGTTCAGGGAACCATTAAAATTGCTTTGAAATACGATAAGCAAACCAAAGAACCGGTTATTAAGAAATTACAAAGAATCAGTAAGCCGGGTTTACGTAAGTACGCAGCTTCTGATGATCTGCCAAGGGTTTTGAATGGTTTGGGAGTAGCAATTGTTTCAACCTCACACGGGGTAATGACCAGCAAACAAGCCAAAAAGGATAACGTAGGCGGTGAGGTTTTGTGCTACGTTTATTAAACCGAATAAAAGTTAAAGAAAATGTCTAGAATAGGAAACAATCCGATAGCAATCCCAGAAGGGACTTCCGTAGAGATACAGGGGAACATCATTTCCGTTAAGGGAAAATTGGGTGATTTAACCCAGGAATTCTCTGCAGTGGCTATTAAGGTAGAGGATAATCAAGTATGGGTGACCAGACCTTCTGATTCTAAGGAGCACAAAGCAAAACACGGTCTTTACCGTTCGCTGATCTATAACATGATCGAAGGTGTTTCAAAAGGATGGACAAAGGAATTAGAATTGGTAGGTGTTGGATACAGGGCCACCAATCAGGGTCAGAAATTAGACCTGGCTCTTGGCTTCTCTCATAACATAGTGCTCGACATTGCTCCTGAAGTAAAAGTGGAAACTACGGCAGAGAAAGGGAAAAACCCTACCATCAAATTAACCTCGCATGACAAGCAATTGATAGGACAAATTGCTGCAAAAATACGAGCATTCCGCAAGCCGGAACCTTACAAAGGAAAAGGGATCAAGTTTGTTGGTGAACAATTGAGAAGAAAAGCAGGTAAATCAGCATAAGTATAGGACTATGGGATTATCAAAAACACAAAGAAGAGAACGCATCCAAAAGAGAATCAGAAAGATCTCTAATGGCACTGCAGAAAGACCACGCCTGTCTGTTTACAGAAGCAATAAGGAGATTTATGCTCAGGTAATAGATGATATTAAAGGTGAAACGCTGGTTGCAGCATCATCCAGAGATAAGGAACTAACCAAAAGTAAAGGCACCAAAATGGAGATAGCCTCCAAAGTAGGAAAAGCTATCGCTGAAAAGGCTTTAAAAGCCGGCATCGATGCAGTAGCTTTTGATCGTGGGGGTAATTTATATCATGGTCGGGTTAAATCCTTGGCCGAAGGTGCCAGAGAAGGTGGTTTAAAATTTTAATAGATACTATGTACGGTAAATACAAGAATGTAGAAACAGTAAAACCCGGAGGTCTTGAACTTAAAGATCGCCTGGTAGGTGTTCAAAGGGTTACCAAGGTAACCAAAGGGGGAAGAGCTTTTGGTTTTTCTGCGATCGTTGTGGTAGGAGATGAGCAGGGAGTAGTAGGTCATGGTCTTGGAAAGTCCAAGGACGTGGCAACATCCATAGCGAAAGCCATTGAAGATGCCAAAAAGAATCTTATACGTATTCCATTGAGCAAAGGTACATTGCCTCACGAGCAAAAAGGAAAATTTGGAGGAGCACGGGTTTACATTCAGCCTGCATCTCATGGTACTGGTGTTATAGCCGGTGGTGCCGTTAGAGCGGTACTTGAGGCCGTTGGGGTGCAAGATGTATTGTCTAAATCTCAGGGATCATCTAACCCTCATAACGTAGTAAAAGCAACATTCGATGCACTCTTGCAATTAAGAGATGCCAGAACTGTAGCAGCTCAGCGAGGTATCGCCTTAGAAAAAGTATTTAAAGGATAAGGAACCATGGGAAAGATTAAAGTTACTCAGGTAAAAAGCAGTATTAAAAGACCTCAGAATCAAAAGAGGACACTAGAGGCCTTGGGACTGCGCAAGATAGGGCAAGAGGTAGTTCACAATGATACTGCCAACATCCTTGGGATGATCAATAAAGTTAAACATTTGGTTTCTACAGAAGAAGCTTAAGAAATAAGTGTTGAAATGAATTTAAGCAATTTAAAACCAGCAGCAGGTTCTGTCCACAAAGACGGAAAGACCATTGGTAGGGGACAGGGCTCCGGAAAAGGAGGCACTGCCACCAGAGGTCACAAAGGTGCTAAATCTCGTTCCGGATACTCAAAGAAAATAGGTTTCGAGGGTGGTCAGATGCCGTTGCAACGTAGAGTTCCTAAATTTGGTTTTACCAATATAAATAGAATTGAATACCGCGGTATCAATCTAAATACAATCCAGGATTTGGTAGACAAGGGTGTGGTAAAGAAAACCGTTGGTCTAGAAGATCTGATTGAAAATAATTTAGCTGGAAAAAACGATTTGGTTAAAATCCTTGGGGGTGGAGAATTAAAAGCTTCCCTGAAGATATCTGTACACAAATTTACTGCAAGTGCCAAAAAGGCCATTGAAGCTGCAGGCGGAGAAGCCATAACGTTATAAGAGAGCAGGCACTATGAAGAAATTTTTTGAGATCATATCAAATATTTGGAAGATTGAAGAGCTTAGGAACAGAATCCTGGTGACTCTTGGCTTACTGGTTGTGTACCGTTTTGGTGCCCAGGTAGTGCTTCCCGGTATTGATACCTCACAATTGGCAGAGCTATCTTCAAACACAGAACAGGGTATTTTGGGTATCCTGAATGCGTTTACAGGGGGTGCATTTGCCAATGCTTCTGTATTTGCCTTAGGGATCATGCCCTATATTTCGGCATCTATTGTGGTGCAGTTAATGGGGATTGCCGTTCCGTATCTTCAAAAATTAGACAAGGAAGGCGAAAGCGGTAGAAAAACCAAGAATCAAATTACCCGTTGGTTAACCATAGGGATCTGTATTGTACAGGCACCAGCTTATCTATACAGCCTTGGTGCTTTGGGAGTTCCGGATAGTGCCTTTTTATTAGGAAAAGGATTGAATTTCATAGTTCCTTCCGTAATCATCCTGGTAACAGGTTGTGTGTTTGCCATGTGGCTTGGTGAAAAGATCACTGATAAAGGTATTGGAAATGGAATTTCCCTGCTCATTATGATTGGGATCATTGCCACCATGCCTCAGTCATTTGTACAGGAAGCCATTACAAGATGGGATGGAAATGGTGGACCAATGTTGATCCTGGTAGAAGTGATCTTGTGGTTTGTGGTGATCTTGGCCAGTGTTTTGCTGGTAATGGCCACGAGGAGAATTCCCGTACAATATGCAAGAAGGTCTGCTTCCGGTGGATATGAAAAGAATGTAATGGGGTCTAGACAATATATTCCATTGAAGCTGAATGCCTCAGGGGTTATGCCCATTATCTTTGCTCAAGCCATTATGTTTGCGCCGGGATTATTGGGAAGAACCTTTAATGATACTGCTATAGGTCAGTGGATGGAGGTTCAGTTTCAGGATATCTTTGGCTTGGCATACAATATTTTGTTTGCCTTACTCATCATCATATTCACCTATTTCTATACAGCGATCACCGTGCCAACCAATAAGATGGCAGATGATCTTAAAAGAAGTGGCGGATTTATTCCGGGAATTAGACCTGGAAAGGAAACTGGTAATTTCTTGGATAAGATTATGTCCCTGATCACCTTACCAGGATCTGTGTTTTTAGCCTTGTTGGCTGTATTACCGGCAATTGTTGTAAAGTTGATGGACATACAGGCAGGTTGGGCATTGTTTTATGGAGGTACCTCATTGTTGATCATGGTGGGTGTGGCGATTGATACGGTTCAACAAGTGAACGCATATTTATTGAACAGACATTATGACGGATTAATGAAAACCGGAAAAAATAGAAAAGTAGCATAATATTATGGCCAAGCAAGCAGCTATAGAGCAAGATGGAAGTATCATTGAAGCATTATCCAATGCCATGTTTAGGGTAGAATTGGAAAATGGTCATGTAGTTACCGCTCATATTTCAGGAAAAATGCGCATGCATTATATAAAATTATTACCGGGCGACAAAGTGAAGCTCGAGATGAGTCCTTACGATTTGAGCAAGGCTCGAATTACATATAGATATTAAGAAACTCGAAACATGAAAGTAAGAGCATCGATAAAAAAGAGAAGTGCCGACTGCAAAATTGTTCGCAGAAAAGGCAGATTGTACGTAATTAATAAGAAGAATCCTAGATTCAAACAAAGACAAGGATAATTATGGCAAGAATTGCAGGGGTAGATATCCCAAAACAAAAAAGAGGTGTAATTGCACTTACCTATATCTTCGGAATAGGTAAAAGCAGAGCACTGGAAATATTGGAAAAGGCCAAGGTAAGTGCAGATACAAAAGTATCTGAGTGGAATGACGATGAAATTGGTCGTATCCGGGATGTGGTTTCTTCTTATAAGATTGAAGGTGAATTGCGTTCAGAGAATCAGCTGAATATCAAAAGGCTTATGGATATTGGTTGCTACCGTGGTATCCGGCACAGATCCGGTCTTCCATTGCGTGGACAACGAACCAAGAACAATTCCAGGACAAGGAAAGGAAAAAGAAAAACAGTGGCTAACAAGAAGAAGGCTACTAAGTAATAAGGCGTAGTATGGCAAAGACAGGTACAAAAGCAACGAAGAAACGTAAGGTAATTGTAGAATCTACAGGGGAAGCCCATATTACCGCTTCTTTCAATAATATTATAATCTCCCTTACCAATAAAAAAGGAGATGTTATTTCTTGGGCATCCGCCGGTAAAATGGGCTTTAGAGGTTCCAAGAAAAATACGCCCTATGCTGCTCAGGTAGCTTCAGAGGAATGTGCTAAGACTGCTCATGAGGCAGGTTTAAGAAAAGTGAAGGTATATGTGAAAGGCCCTGGAAATGGACGTGAATCAGCTATCAGATCTTTGCACAATGCAGGGATTGAGGTGACAGAGATCATAGATGTAACTCCAATGCCTCACAATGGCTGCAGGCCACCCAAAAGAAGAAGAGTTTAATATTCAATAATAAATCCTAAAACAAAGTTCTCACAAAAGTGTAGTTACGATTATCGAAGGATAAGCCTTAATTCATAATCACACTTTTAATTTTAAAGAAGATGGCAAGATACACAGGACCTAAATCAAAGATCGCTCGTAAATTCGGAGAAGCGATATTTGGAGATGACAAGTCTTTTGAGAAAAAGAATTATCCTCCAGGACAGCACGGAAACAACAGACGCCGTGGAAAAAAATCAGAGTACGCTATTCAGTTGATGGAAAAGCAGAAGGCAAAATATACTTATGGAATTTTGGAAAAACAATTCCGTAATTTATTTGCCAGAGCCAACCGAAGCAAAGGAGTTACAGGAGAGGTATTACTACAACTCTGCGAAGCTCGTTTAGACAACGTAGTTTACAGAATGGGAATTTCTCCAACCAGAAGTGGAGCCAGACAATTGGTGTCTCACAGACACATTACCGTCAATGGAGAATTAGTGAATATTCCTTCCTATTCTTTAAAGCCTGGTGATGTTGTTGGTGTTAGAGAAAAATCGAAATCTCTTCAAGCTATTGGCGATTCATTGGCTGCGAATAGCAGCATATATGAATGGATCACCTGGAACACTGAAAAATTGGAAGGAACTTTCGTTTCCGTTCCTGAAAGAATTCAGATCCCGGAGAACATCAAAGAACAACTAATCGTTGAATTATACTCTAAATAAACAACACATATCCAACTATGGCATTATTTAATTTTCAGAAACCCGATAAAGTTATAATGATCGATTCCTCAGATTTCGAAGGGAAATTTGAATTTCGTCCTTTGGAACCTGGTTATGGATTAACTGTTGGGAACGCACTTAGAAGAGTTTTGCTTTCGTCTTTGGAGGGATTCGCGATTACTTCGGTGAGGATCGACAAAGTAGAACATGAGTTTTCCGTAATTGAAGGAGTAGTAGAAGATGTGACGGAAATCATCCTCAATCTTAAGCAGGTTCGATTTAAGAGACAGATTGAAGACGTTAACGAAGAAACAGTGTCAGTTTCCGTAAGCGGGAAAGAACAACTTACCGCAGGAGATTTTCAAAAGTTCATCTCAGGTTTTCAAGTGTTGAACCCAGATCTTGTGATCTGCAATATGGACCCAAAGGTGAGCATCAATATGGAATTGATCATCGAAAAGGGCAGAGGGTATGTTCCTGCTGAGGAAAATAAGAAATCGAACGCCCCCATAGGAAGTATTGCGGTAGATTCTATCTTCACTCCTGTGAAGAATGTAAAATACAGTATTGAGAACTTTAGGGTAGAACAGAAGACCGATTATGAAAAATTGGTTTTCGAGATCGTTTCTGATGGTTCAATACACCCAAAAGATGCGCTGACAGAGGCTGCAAAAGTCTTAATCCACCACTTTATGTTGTTCTCGGATGAACGTATCACTCTGGAGGCAGACGAGATCGCTCAAACGGAGACCTATGATGAGGAATCTCTTCACATGAGACAGCTTTTAAAAACCAAATTGGTAGATATGGATCTGTCTGTAAGAGCATTGAACTGTCTTAAGGCAGCCGAGGTAGATACCTTGGGAGATCTGGTTTCTTTCAATAAGAACGATTTGATGAAATTCAGGAATTTTGGTAAGAAATCATTGACGGAGTTAGAAGAACTTGTGATCAACAAAGGCTTAAACTTTGGGATGGACCTATCCAAATACAAATTAGATAAAGATTAATTTTAGTTTTTACCTGGGGCTTTTTAAGACCCGATTAAAGATCAGATAGTATAGAACGATGAGACACGGTAAGAAAGTCAATCATTTAGGGAGAAAAACGGCGCATAGATCTGCTATGTTGGCTAATATGGCCTGTTCCTTAATTGAGCACAAAAGAATAAATACGACAGTGGCCAAGGCCAAGGCCTTAAAACAATTCATAGAACCTTTGATCACCAAATCGAAGGCTGAGAATAACAAGTCCCTTGAAAAAGGTACTCATAACAGACGAATTGTTTTTAAGAACCTAAGAGATAAATACGCAGTTTCAGAATTGTTTAGTACGGTTTCTGAAAAAGTAGGCGACAGACCAGGGGGATATACCAGGATCATAAAACTGGGCAACCGTTTGGGTGATAACGCCGATATGGCCATGATAGAGTTGGTAGATTTTAATGAGATCTACAATGCTGATAAGGCGAAGAAAAAGAAGAGCACACGTAGAAGCCGTAGTTCCAAGAAATCGGAGGCAGCTGCTGTAGTAACTGAAGAAAACAAGAAGGCAGAAGTAGAAGCGCCACAAGCAGAAGCACCTGAGGTTAAGGAGGCCAAAGCGGAGAAACCAAAGAAAGAAACTCCAAAAGAAGATGCGGGTGATGCTCCGAAAGAAACGAAAACAGATGATTCAAAAGAATAGGATGTTTATAACGTATGAAAAATTTGAAAAGGGTAGACCTAAAAGTCTATCCTTTTTTTATGTTTATTTGTGAAATCTTAAAAATTGCAGTTCAATGAAGTATCAGACCAAAAAGAAAGCCCTTTTATTGTTAGCAGACGGTACCATCTTTTATGGAAAAGCTGTTGGGAACACCGAAGGTACCGCCTTTGGTGAAGTTTGTTTTAATACAGGTATGACCGGGTACCAGGAAATTTTTACGGACCCTTCCTATTTCGGACAGCTTATGGTAATGACCAATGCCCATATTGGTAATTATGGCGCTAACAAGGACGAGGTTGAATCTGAGTCTGTAAAGATCGCAGGTCTGATCTGTAAGAATTTCAGCTACGAATATTCCAGGGTCAATGCCGATGGCAGCCTTCAGGAATTTCTATCTGAAAATAAACTCCTGGCTATTTCTGATGTAGATACCCGAGCTTTGGTGAGCTATATCAGGGACCACGGCGCCATGAATGCAGTGATATCTACCCGAGTAGACGCCATAGACGAATTAAAAAAGGAACTTGAAAAAGTGCCTAGCATGGTAGGTCTTGAACTTTCTTCCAAGGTATCCACAAAAGAACCCTATTATTTTGGTAAGGAAGATGCAACATACCGTATTGCCGCATTGGATATTGGTATAAAAAAGAACATTCTTCGAAATCTTGCCGCCAGAGATGCCTACATCAAAGTATTTCCATACAATACCAGTTTTGAAGAATTACAAGCCTGGAATCCTGATGGGTACTTTATTTCAAACGGCCCAGGTGATCCGGAACCCTTAAAAGAGGCGATACAAACTGCCAAAGATATCATTGCGCAAGACAAACCCTTATTCGGGATCTGTTTAGGGCATCAGGTAATCGCGCTGGCAAATGGAGTGTCTACCTATAAAATGTATAATGGTCACCGAGGTATAAATCATCCGGTTATCAATTTGGAAACCGGGAAGGGTGAGATCACATCTCAAAACCATGGTTTTGCCATCAATAGGGAACAAACGGAGTCACATCCGGAATTGGTCATTACCCATGTTCATCTTAACGATCAGACAGTGGCCGGGATACGAATGAGGGACAAAAATGTATTTTCTGTTCAATACCATCCTGAGGCAAGCCCCGGTCCACATGATGCAACATACCTTTTTGATCAATATTTTAAATTGATAAAAGAGCATAGCAAGAAAGACATTTTAGTGTAAAGGAGATGTGCTGGCGGGGCTTTATCTGAGGAAAGATCTTTATTTCCCCAAGCCTTTCGTATTTTTGTTATATTAGAAATCAACCAAATAAATCAAGTAAATATGAGTATTATTCTGGATGTACATGCCCGTCAAATATTTGACTCTAGAGGAAATCCTACCGTAGAGGTGGATGTGGTAACACAAAATGGCGTTTTAGGAAGGGCAGCAGTTCCCTCCGGAGCTTCTACAGGGGAGCACGAAGCAGTGGAATTAAGAGATGGCGGAAATGCCTTTATGGGTAAAGGTGTAATGAAGGCTGTAGAGAATGTGAATACAATGATTGCCGAAAAGATAAGGGGTATGATGGTTTTTGATCAAAACCTGATAGATCAGACCATGATAGACCTTGACGGAACCCCCAATAAATCTAAATTAGGAGCCAATGCAATTTTAGGGGTCTCCTTAGCGGTAGCCAAGGCAGCAGCCAATGAGATGGGGATGTCTCTCTATCGATATATTGGTGGGGTGAGTGCCAATACCTTGCCTGTTCCTATGATGAATATTATTAATGGTGGGTCGCATTCAGATGCCCCTATTGCATTTCAGGAATTTATGGTAATGCCCGTAAAGGCAAAAGATTTTTCTCATGCCATTCAGATGGGGACGGAGATTTTCCACAACCTTAAGAAAGTATTACATGATAGAGGCCTCAGCACTGCTGTAGGTGATGAAGGCGGATTTGCCCCTACGCTAGACGGCACGGAAGATGCGCTGGACACTATTGCTAAAGCAGTTAAAAAAGCGGGGTATACGCTCGGGGATGATGTTATGGTGGCTTTAGACTGTGCCGCTGCCGAATTCTATGAAAACGGAAAATACGATTACACAAAATTTGAAGGGGACAAAGGGGCCATCAGAACCTCTGAAGAACAAGCAAAATATCTGGCTTCTCTATGTGAGAAATACCCTATTATCTCTATTGAGGATGGGATGGATGAAAACGACTGGAAAGGTTGGAAGATTCTTTCAGATCTTGTGGGCGATAAAGTACAGTTGGTAGGTGACGACCTTTTTGTGACCAATGTAACCAGGCTTTCTAAAGGTATCAAAGAGGGTATCGCTAATTCTATCCTGATCAAAGTAAACCAAATTGGGACCTTAACAGAGACCATTTCAGCGGTAAATATGGCCAAAAATGCGGGATACACCAGTGTAATGTCTCACAGATCTGGAGAAACAGAAGACAATACTATTGCGGATCTGGCCGTAGCCTTAAACACAGGACAGATCAAGACTGGTTCTGCTTCCCGTTCGGACCGAATGGCAAAATACAATCAATTATTGCGCATAGAGGAAGAATTGGGATCCGTGGCATATTATCCGGGGGTTCATGCCTTTAAAGTAGGGCAATAGATTAATTAGGATATACTGTAAGAATATGGGGCCTTTCGTAATTCGAAAGGCCTTTTTTATTTGACTCCGGACGTGCCGGGGAGCACCTGCAGGAAGCTTATAGTATTCTAAAATGTATGCTTATGAATTATGATATAAAAACGCTACGGATTTTTCATTAAAACTGAAGATAAACAGCTTGGCATAATTGTTAAGGACCGGCCTTTTTCTTACCTTTAACACACTTGCAAATTAATGTCAAAATCACATCCATGAAAGATAAAGCTATACTAGAATACGAAGGAAAAAAATTCGAATTCCCGGTCGTGGAAGGTACCGAGAATGAATTGGCGATAGATATCAAAAAATTACGATCGTCCACAGGCATGATCACGCTAGATCCGGGATATAAGAATACAGGTTCTTGTGAAAGTGCCATTACCTATCTGGATGGGGAAAAAGGAATTTTGAGGTACAGGGGCTATAATATTGAACAATTGGCTGAAAAAGCTGATTTTCTGGAAGTAGCGTATCTTCTCATCTTTGGTGAATTACCAAATAAGGAGCAACTTCATAAGTTCCATGAAGACATAAAACACGAGTCGCACGTAGACGAGGAAATGAAAAAGATTTTGGATGCCTTTCCAAAGTCGGCTCATCCCATGGGTGTACTTTCATCCTTAACCAGTGCTTTGATCGCTTTTAACCCTACTTCCGTCAACATTACCTCTGAGGAGGATATGTATCATGCCATAATTCGTATTATGGCAAAATTTCCGGTACTGGTTGCCTGGACCATGAGAAAGCAAAAAGGACTACCCTTAGATTATGGTGACGATACACTGGGTTACGTGGAAAATCTCCACAAGATGATGTTCAAAAGGCCCAATAAGGAGTATGTAAAAAATAAAGTAGTGATAGATGCATTAGATCAATTACTGATCCTGCACGCAGATCATGAACAGAACTGTTCAACGTCTACGGTACGTATTACGGGTTCTTCACATGCTGGTTTATTTGTATCACTTTCTGCCGGGATATCGGCGCTTTGGGGCCCTTTACACGGAGGTGCCAACCAGGCCGTGCTGGAAATGCTCGAGGCTATTGCAGAGGATGGCGGCGACACCCAAAAATATATGAACAAAGCCAAGGATAAAGATGATCCATTTAGATTAATGGGCTTTGGGCACAGAGTGTATAAAAATTTCGATCCACGTGCCAAGATCATTAAGCGTGCGGCAGATGAAGTGCTTGGAGACCTGGGTATTGAAGATCCAATTTTGTCTATAGCCAAAGGGTTGGAAAAAGTAGCCCTGGAAGATCCTTACTTTGTAGAACGTAAATTATATCCTAACGTGGATTTTTATTCTGGTATCATTTACAGGGCGTTGGGAATTCCAACAGAAATGTTTACCGTAATGTTCGCGATGGGAAGATTACCGGGATGGATCGCCCAATGGAGAGAAATGCGTTTACGGGGAGAGCCCATAGGACGTCCGAGGCAAGTGTATATTGGAGAGAATCAACGTACGTTTGTTCCTCTAAATAAGCGATAGAAGAAATAATCTATGCTCCAACTCAATGTAAAGGATGAAACCTCTTCCTTAATCGCCGTAGTGCTTGGTACAGCAAAAAGCTGCGGCCCGGTGCCTTCTCCTCAGGAGGCCTATGATCCCAAGTCTTTGGAAAATATTTTGGCAGGCACCTATCCTAAAGAGGCTGACATGGTTGAGGAGATGGAAGCTTTTAATACAGTATTGCAAAAGCATGGGGTGCAGGTATTCAGGCCCGAAGTACTTACCGATTGTAATCAGATATTCTCAAGGGATATTGCCTTTGTCATAGAAGATAAGCTTATCAAGGCTAATATTTTACCGGACAGAGAAAAGGAATTCGAAGCCATTATTCATGTGCTCGATGTTATAAATCCCGAAAATATTTTAATCCCTCCGCACGATGTACACGTGGAAGGAGGCGATGTAATGCCGTGGAAGGAATATATCTTTGTAGGAACCTATAGAGGGGAAGATTATGCCAGTTACATCACTGCAAGAACTAATATGGCCGCTGTAGCCTATCTAAAAACAGCATTTCCCCATAAGACCGTCAAATCTTTTGACCTGCGAAAATCTAATACAGATCCAAAAGAGAATGCACTGCATTTGGATTGCTGTTTTCAACCCATCGGGAAAGATAAAGCGATTCTCCATAAGAACGGATTTCTTATAGAAGAAGAATACGAGTGGTTGGTAGACTATTTTGGTAAGGACAATATTTTTGAGATTAGCCGTGATGAAATGTATCAGATGTTCAGCAATGTTTTTTCAATTTCTCCGGAGGTGATAGTATCTGAGAGGTCCTTTACCCGACTTAATAGCTGGCTTCGTGATCATGGATTTACGGTAGAGGAGGTCCCTTATTCCGAAATTGGAAAGCAAGAGGGGTTATTAAGATGTAGTACGCTTCCTTTGATTAGGGTATAGACTTCTTTTTCTTTGTTAAGAACAGCGATTTTATTTTCGATATCTGCTATAATAAGACCCTTAAAAAGCTATAACTTTACGAAGCTTTTTTTCCCAGTAATATGCAGATCACAAATTCAATTCTAATGGTTAGACCCGTTCGTTTCAGAATGAACGAAGAAACCGCCGTAAACAATTATTTCCAGGAAGATCTGGATATAAAGAATAAGACCATCAATCTAATGGCCCAGGGGGAATTTGATGATTTTGTGGCTGCCTTACGCGCTAAAGGAGTAGAGGTGATCGTAGTAGATGATATTTTTGAACGGGATACCCCAGATTCTATTTTTCCCAACAATTGGATCTCATTTCACGCAAATGGAATTGTAGGATTGTATCCTATGTTTGCGGAGAACCGGCGAAGAGAAAGACGTGAAGATATCCTGGATATCCTTGAAGAAAAGGGATTTGAAATTGAAGGTGTCATGGACTATACCTCTGCCGAGGAAGAGGAGTTGTTTTTAGAAGGTACAGGAAGCATCGTAATGGACAGAGAACATCAAAAGGCTTATTGCGCTTTATCACCAAGGGCCGATGAAGGTCTTTTCATTGAATTTTGTGAGGACATGGAGTGCATGCCGGTAATATTTACGGCCTATCAATCTGTAGATGGCATCAGAATGCCTATCTATCATACCAATGTTATGATGTGCATAGCAGAGTCTTTTGCGGTGATTTGTTTAGATTCTATTGATGATAAGAAAGAGCGTAAGAATGTTGTAGATCACTTAAGGAATGACGGCAAGGAGATCATCGCTATTACAGAGATACAAGAACAACACTTCGCAGGGAATATGTTACAGGTTATTGGGGCCGATGAAAAGCGATATCTGGTTATGAGTTCGGCCGCGTTTAACAGTCTTACTTCAGAGCAACGAAAAGCAATACATAAATACTGCGAGATCATTCACAGCCCTTTAGATACCATTGAAACCTGTGGCGGTGGAAGTGCACGCTGTATGATGGCTGAGGTCTTTCTGCCCAGACACCATGCGCGTATCTGATCAGACAACCATAAGAGATCCATGCTTCCAGGGCCTATTTCTTGGTCTTTGCTATATTTCTGATCATTCCTCCGAAAATGAAATAGTGAAAGGGAACAATAGCATACCAATATAATCTTCCTCTCAATCCTTTTGGTCTGAAAGTAGCTGTCTGATGTAAGATGCCTTCCTTATCAATTTTAAATTCTAGCCATGCTTCTCCCGGCAATTTCATCTCCGCGAATAACAGCAGGCGCTTTCCTTTCTTATCTGCCAGCAGTACCCGCCAAAAATCGAGTGAATCGCCCGGGTAAATCTTGTCCGGATGGGTACGACCTCTTCGAAGGCCCACACCGCCGGTCAATTTGTCGATAAAACCACGGAGTTTCCAAAGCCAGTTTCCATAGTACCAACCTTGCTCTCCACCAATTTTCCAAATATTCTCTAATACCTTTTTCGGGTTCTCTACCTTTACCCTTTTTTCATCTTTCAAGACCCCAAACTTAGGTACCTGTATATATTTCTCCAGGTTCTTTTGAAATCGGCCACTCACCATACTATCTTTCCAGCTGCTAACAACCAGATTCTGTTCTATTTTTTTAAAGGCCATGTCAATAGCCTCCCTGTAAGAATGGGTCTCAATACCCAGCATTTCCTGTAATCGGTTATCACTGGCTACTACTTCCATCTTCATACTGTCTACCAGATTTACCGCAAGTTTGTATGAAGTAGAGGTCACAAAATACAACCAGTAGGATGAGAGTTTAGGTGTCATTATCGGAACTGTCAGGATCCAATTCTTGAAACCTCTTGCCTGGGCATATTGCTGGAGCATTTCTTTGTAAGTAAGGATATCTTTTCCGCCAATATCGAAAGAGGCGTTGTACGTTTCATTTTTCCCCAGTACACCAGATAAGAAATTGATTATATCCCGGATCCCTATGGGCTGTGTTCTTGTCAGCACCCACTTAGGGGTTATCATTACCGGTAGTTTTTCACATAGATCCCTAATAATCTCAAAAGAAG
>JAHEHU010000003.1 GCA_024639765.1 Eudoraea sp. | reverse complement strand
TCACGGTACGAGGAAATGGCGGAACACCGGCTTATGGTTTTGCCTATGTTCCAACAGGTGACCCGGCGCCGGGTGTATTTACCCCTCAGACGACCTATGAAATCCCCGGACCCTATCCGGCAGATTATGATTTCTACGTACAAGATAGTTTTGGATGTACCAGTTTTACTACTGTTACAGTCACAACAGATCCCGGGGTTCCATTACCTACGGTAGATGTAAGTAATCAATGTACGGCTGTCGCAAATTATACCATAGACGTAACCAGTCCTTTAACAACCGGACCTGGCCCTGAAACTACTTTCCAATATGACATTGGAGGCGGTTTCCAAAACAGCCCTAATTTTACGGTGCCAAATCCTGGAGATTATACCATTACCGTTAGAGATGGCAATGGCTGTACAAATACTGTGGTAGCGAGGGTTTTCGACTTCTTCGCTATCTCAGCCAATGCAACCACCGAACCAACATGTAATGCCGGCGACGGGGTCATCACGGTAAATACCAGTGGTGGTAGTGGAAATTTTCAATATGAACTGGATGATGGAATAAGTCCGCCAATCGTGCAGGTGAATGATCCGGTCTTTATAAATCTTTTTCCTGGTAATTATACTATACTGGTTACCGATCTGGACTCTAACACCATTCCTTTATGTAACGATACCGCCACGGTAGACGTAACGGTAGTTACAAATCCTGTGATCTCTGCAACGCCCATGGGCGATATTACCTGTAATGGGGCCAATGATGGGTATATAGCGGTGGAATTGCAGCCTGGTACGGATACAGATACACCTTTCTCTTTTGTCTTGTACGATGGAGCAACTACCACCATACTTCAGGGTCCACAGCCGGTTGCACTTTTTGATAATTTAGCACCAGGCACCTATCAGGTAGAAGTGATCTCGGATAGGGGATGTACAGACAGATCTGGAGATGTGGTCATTATAGAACCTTCGCCTTTACAGATTAATGCCGTGAATACGGACTTTACCTGCGATCCGAGCAGTAATCGATTTAATACTGCTACGATCACCATCTATACAGACACCAATGGTGACGGAACAGGTATTGATACAGGTACAGCTCCCTATACTTATAGTATGAATGATGGTACCCCTGCTTTTGACGGGACCAATTTTCAGACAAGTAATACTTTTGAGGTTATTGATGACGGTACAAATCAAACGATAACCCTTACCGCTCGGGATCAGAATGGATGTGAAATTACAGATACCATTACGATCAATGCGCCTACGGATCTTACCTTTACATATAATGTAAATCCTCTTACCTGCGATGTTACGGGTGTTGGGGTAAATCCCGGATCCATTGAGATCATCATGGACCAGGGACCAGGGAATTATGATGTGGAAATACTGCCATTAGGATCTGCAGCGATCCAGAATTCCGGAGGAACGGACAGGGTTATTTGGAACATTAGTACACCCGGAGATTATATCTTTAGTGTTACAGATATTGGCAATGCCGGTTGTTCCTACCTAACAGCCGTAGTAAATGTGCCAGAATACAATACTATTGATGCGGTGATCGCTGAGGTAGAGCCAGTAACCTGTTTTAATGGTTCAGATGGAGAAATTAGCATACAAATAAACGGATATACAGGAGTTTATAATTACGAGGTATTTTCGAGAGATAATACCGGGGTGGAGACCACTACGGGGGTTACCGGGACATTCGACACCAATATAGTTGGTCAAAATCCGGGTGTGATCACCGGCTTGCCTGCAGGAAATCTTGTTGTACATGTAGAGGCTCTGGATTCACCATTCTGTGACACTGTTAGTAATGTCACAACCGTAAGACAGCCAGACCGGGCCTTAACTGTTGTAGCTCAGCAAACGGCAGAAGTTACCTGTGCTATTCCGGGTATAGGAGAGATCTTTCTCACCGGCGATGGGGGATGGGGAACATATGAATATCAGGTTATTGCCCCTGATGGATTCACAATTGTTCAGGATTTCCCAAGTACCAATGTGAATGTTGCGAATCTTTCGGACGGTACCTATACCATAAATATTCGAGACATTGAAGGATGTATTGCTACCAATACCATCACCTTGTTATTACCTACTCCTATTTATGCGGATATTCAGATCACAGCGCCCCTGCAATGTAATAATGATAACAACGGGGTCATTGAGGCATTTAATGAAAGTGGAGGTCAGGGTGCAGGAAATTATCTGTATCAGCTGAATAGAATTACAGAAGGAACTAGCAGTGGATTACAAACCACTCCATCCTTTGCTAACTTGTCTGCCGGGGATTATACCATAACTGTTTTTGATGGATGGGCGTGTAGTTATACCACCATTCCAATTACTATTGAAGATCCGGAAGTGGTCATTACCGAATTAGTAGAATTACAACCTCCAGGATGTGGTGATGTGGGTATTATGGAGTTAACGGTCACCAATCCGGAACCAGGCGTAAGTTATTTCTACAGACGATCCGGTAGCGGCGATCCCTTTGTTCCCTTTAATACGCTAGATCCTTTAGCCACAGTTGTTCAAATATCTGAGGATATTACCTTAGATCCGGGGCCATTCCAGTATGATGTGCAAAATTCCAATGGTTGTCCGTTTGAGATCTCTAATCAGATCTCTCTGGATCCTGCTGCACCACTTGTGATCTCACTAGATCTCACCAATGCCACTATTAATTGTGCAGGAGAGGCCACTGGTATCATTCGTTCTGAGGCTTTTGGAGGAATCGGAAACTATGTCTATACCTTGTTAAATTCTGATGTGCCACCTTTCCCCGATCCCGGGAATACAGAAAGATCTGCACAATCATCCGGAATTTTCAGAGATCTTGGTCCGGGTACCTACTGGGTATATGCACAAAGTGGTGGCTGTACTGCTCTTTCCACACCTATAACCATTGTAGATCCACCACCATTAGTTTTAGACTATTTGGAAGCTGTACCTGTTAGTTGTTACGGAGACCTGGATGGACAGATCATCATTGAGGCCAGTGGTGGAACAGGAATCATACGGTATTCGATTGCAGATCAGTTGAGTGAGTTTTTTGAAGGAGACGACCCATTATTTCCAAATAGAAAGACCTTTAGCGATCTGGAACCCAGAAGTTATGAGATCATTATTCAGGATGATCTGGGATGTACCATTACACAAACGGTTACCATCACAGAGCCTACTGAATTGGTAGCGGGAATAGGAAATTCCATACCGGAAACTTGTTTAGGCGATGAAGATGGTTCTGTTACGGTTACAGTTAATGGAGGAACGGCTCCTTACGAATTTGCGCTTAATTCTTCTGATCCGGCCGATTTTGCACCAAACCCAACCATGACCTTTAATAACCTTCGAGGCGGGGATACCTATGTGGTATTTATCAGAGACGCCAGAGGATGTCAGACCAGTGTCATAGTACCCATAGGAATAGGTGTAGAGTTACTACCGGAAGCCCTTGTAAGTTATGGTTGTGACGGGATCTTTCCCAATAGCACTGCCACCGTCTCTGTACAAGATACTTCGCAGTATCCGGAGTTGTTGTTCGCTTTAGATCCTGCAGATCCTACCGATGCAATTACCGCACAGGCCGATGTAGAACGCACATGGGGCGATCTGCCACCTGGGGACCATACCGTATATATATACCATTCTAACGGATGTAGCACATTTGTCGACTTTACGATAGATAATTACGATCCTCTAACCCTGGATCTGATCAAAACCGGACCTAATGAGCTTACTGCTACTGCCACGGGTGGTTTTGGAGGCTATGAATATTTCTTTCAGGATGTTTCATATGGCAGTGTTAATACCTATGAGGTGAATGCAGATGCCACTGTAACAGTACGCGTAGTAGATCAGCAGGGGTGTGTAGCAGTTATGGCCATTCCGTTCGATTTTACCGGGATGCTCGATATTCCTAATTTCTTTACACCAGATGGAGACAATAACAATGATGTCTGGTTTCCAAGGAACAGGGAGTTCTTCCCAAATATAGATGTGAAGATCTATGACCGTTATGGGCGTGTGGTTGCTGTTCTAGACCAGGTAACATCGTGGGATGGAACCTATGAGGGAAGTGAACTCCCCACTGGTGACTACTGGTATGTAGTAAATGCCAATGACAAAGAAAAACAACAGTACGTTGGGCATTTTACCCTTTATAGATAGGAGATCCTGATGAATGCATTAGCCTTACTGGCGAAGTATTCAATCTACAACCCGACCGTTTTCCAATAGTATAGGGTAGGAATAGCCGCTACCAAAATCTACATTGGTACGAACGATGCCGCGAACAGATATATTGGTATTTTTTTGAACTTGTTCATCAGAAGTAATGACAAGATCGTAATCGTCCTTGCTTCCATCTTTCATATGCAACCAATTTCTATCCAGAATATTAGCATTCACTTTAAAACATTCTCCACTTATGACCACTTCATTGCCCTCGTATTTCCCCGGATCATTTACAAGATCTGCGATCCGAACAACCCCCATAAAAGTTGCAGCAGTATCTTGTTTGGTGATCACTTTCCTAAGGGAAGCGATCTTTTCATTACTTTTTTTACTACCGTGGAAGGTTCCTTCAATGATTCCATGATCTTTAGGTACTAAACTGGTTACCAACAAAAGGGTATCAAAAATCCGATCAATTTCTTTACTCTCAAATTCAGTTTTCAGCAGTGCTTCGTTGTATAAATAGGGAGTCCCGATCTCCAGTTCTTGTTTTTGGGTGGCGATCCAATAAAGTTTTTCGCCGTCCTGTACCCTGGCATAAATATATTTTGTGGTTGGTAGCAATTCCTTTACAACTACCTCACGCATTTCGTAGTTCACCTCACTATTCTTCGCATTTTTATCTATGGCCCGGGTAATGGTATAGGGTTCTGCTGTTTTAGGGCCAAAATTACATCCCATAAGTAGCGTTCCTGAAACTATAAGGGCAAGGGATGCTTTTGTAAATATTTTACGGGCGACTTTTATCATTATTTCCATCTATGCTGTATTCTAATTAATAATTTGAATGCTTTTCAATCAATGCCTGAAGACGGTCCTTGGTATAGAAAAGCTCAGGATTTCTTGCCAGACGTCTTAGGACTCTGTCGGTAACGATAGTGGCCTTTCCACTATCTCCTTTTCCGCTATGGCTCTCAAGAAAGCGCTGAACCTGATTGTTAACGTCAATTTTAAATGAGCCAAGTAACGCCCTTAGAGGGGCTTCAGTATACCATTTGTTAAATTCTACTACTTCTTCCTGTTCTATTTTTCTAACCTGAGAAATGGCTTGCATCCTTTTTTCTTTGTTCTTTTCTAATTCTGTGGAAATAGTATCCAGGTCATAGAATTCAATACCGGGGGTATGGGCCAATTGGGAATCAATGGTTCCTGGAAGCCCCAGATCTATTAATAAACGGTGAGTTTTGTCGCTATTCATAGTCTTAACAAGGTGATGACAATTCCCTGCGGCGCCAATGATCACATCAAAATCCTCAAAATCATTAGACAATACTTTCTTCCAATCATAGACATGGCAATTATGCTGTTTTGCCAGTAACACAGCTTTTTGTTCCGTTCTGTTACTTATATAAAGTTGCTCATAATTAAACTTAGCATTGTATTTAAATAATTGCTTAACAATATCCCCGGCGCCTATAAAAAGTATTTTCAGCTGTTTCGCCTGTTTTCCAAATGAGGTCTCTATCATCTTCAGAGCTCTATAGGCGGCTGATGTGGTGCCATCTCTAAAGTTAGTTTCATTGCGAACACGTTTATGTGCTTTAAATACAGTTTGAACGGCTCTTTCTAGCACAGACCCCTGCAAACCTTCATTTCTTGATAATAAATAGGCTTTTTTGATTTGGCAGATTATTTCAGCATCTCCAAGCACTTTTGATCTCAGTCCGGCAGAAACTTCAACAAGATGTTGCACCGTTTGCAGTGTGTCATCACTTCTTGTAAACAAAGATTCCTTACATATTGAGTTTTGTCCCAGAATAGAACACAATCTATCTACCACATCTTCAGAAGTAGTTGATCCGGATTCAAAATAAATTTCTGTTCTGTTACAGGTCACCAATAGCAGCAGTCCGTTGATGTCCGTAAAAGCACTTCGGAGATTTTTCACAACGGTATATTTATCCTCCTCCGGGATAAAGAATAATTCCCGTTTTTTAAGGGATGCCGTGCTATGCGAAATACTTATGAATCTTAATGCCTTGGTCATTGGAAATTCTGCTTAAACTTTTATAGTACACCCAATTGTCCCCCTGTCCCACAAATTTTGGGACAGGAGATTTTTCAGGAAATAGGGAGGTTTATTCTTTTAAAGTTCGCATATAGTTCACAACCAACCAACGGTCTTCATCATCGGGCATTTTTTTGGTATATTCCGGCATATCATCACGGCCAAAGCTAGTTTTGTAAAACAACTCCCCATCTGTTTGTTCATGAAATTCTGCAGATGAAAAATCACCAAGATCGCCTTTCATTTCAGCTGCTTTGGGACCATCACCATATCCCTCTTTCCCGTGGCAAGACTTACAATGTTTGCTGTAAAGCGATTTGCCAATGTCCAGATCCGCTTTAGGGTCAGTTGGGTTTTTCATGCTTACATACTTATCAGGAACAACCCATTTATCCTGAACATAGGAAGTAAACGAATAAAGAGTAAAGGAAACTACTCCAAGTATCAATAAGGATTTTAGTGTTTTCATGTTTGTTTATATTACGATTTAAATATTCTAAAAAGGTTACGAATTAAATAAAGTATGGGACCCCATGTCGCCACTATCAAAAAGATAGTAAAAATTAAAATAAAATAAGGCGTTTTACTCCTTGGCCCCCATAAAGCTCTTTTATTAAATGATGTATCTTTTACCACAGCTATCCCATAAGGGGCTTCCACAACTGCCTTTACAGTTCCATAATTATCACTGTCCGGGTATACTATTTCTAATGTTAACAATCCGTCTATGCCCGGAATACCCTCTTCTACAGGAACAATTATTGTGCCATCCTCATCAGTATAATTGAATTCTTTCCCAATCCTCAGCGGATTTATGAGTCTCTTTACTTGAACCCTGAGTGACTGGTCTACGATGGGCTCCTGTAAAAAAATATCGCTTAAGGTAGCTTGAATGTAATTAACACTATCCCTGGTAAAGAGTTTCGTGGCTATATTGGCATCCTTGAACTCAGTAGTTTTAGAGGCTCTTTTATACAGATCGTTCCCGTCAAAACCAATCCCCAACGTATAAGTATTGGTAGAATCTGCTTTTATTTCATTTAATGGTGGCAAGATGTACCTGCTTTTCCCATTCATATTTGTTTTAGTGGTACCTAACGGAAATTCTTCGTCCTCATATTCATAATAGACCTCAAGCGTAATTCCCGGAACATCTGTCATAGTACCATCTATACGGGCTATAGCTTTAATATCCAGATAGCTTTGACCATCTATTACTTTAGTGTAGTCTAATTTTAGTCTAACCGCCGTTTTTTTAACTTCTTGTGCATTTAAAGGGCCAAAGAGTAGGGTTAGTAAGAAGACACCCAGATAAATGATCCATGACGGTTTTACGATAGTAGAACTTTTCATGACGGTATCTTTTTTAAGGTTTCTGCTTCTTTTTGTTCATCATAGATCCTTTGAATCGGAACTGCAGGAAGATAGCGTATTAATAGTGTAATAATCAATAGAGCCATGGCAAGGGTGGCCACCGTAATGGCCCATTCATGCAAACTTGGAAAATAAGAATGCCAGGATTCAGGAACACCTTGTATGGGTAAAAATGGTTCCAATAGTGTTGGGGTAATAATGATATAGCGCTTCCACCAGGAACCAATGACTACCACTATGGCAATGATAAACATCGGCAGTGGTTTACGTCCTTTTTTAAACATGAGCACAATGACAGGGATTACCAGCCCTACAATGGTCACCATCCAGAACAATGGTGCATAATGCCCTGTGAACAAGGCTTGCAAATGCTCTTGTTCCCCTTTCTTTGCCGTAAATTGAGGCATGAGATATTCATTGATGTTGAAGTATATGTAAATAAGACAAGCCATTGCCAACATCTTGCCCATTTTATCGAAATGAAAATCGGTAATGTAATCTTCGAGTTTTCTCCTTCTTCGCACCAAATAAATGACTGAGATCAAGGCCCCAATACCGGCGACAAATGCTCCGGAAATAAAATAGGGAGCAAAATTAGTGCTATCCCATCCGGTTCTGTATGTAGTGGAAAACAACCAGGCATCTATGGTTTGTAATAAGATTCCTGAAAGTAATATTAGGATAGAAACTAATCTTATGGATTTCTTTTGGAAGGCTTTTTGAGCGGTACTTCCTGTCCATTTTAATGAGAGAATCCCATATACCTTGCTTAGTCGGGGTTTTGTTTTTGCAAAATGATCTTTCAGTATCGCAAAATCTGGAAGCAATGGGAAATAAAGCAACAAGATGCTAATTACAATAAATGTGGGAATAATGATGATATCCCAGGTAATGGGCGACTGTAATCTTGCGTGTACAAACAAGTTGAGTAATCGGTCTGGCCTGGCAATATCTAATGTTATTGTAATACCTGCCATAATAATACAGGCCAGGGTAATGATCTCTGCAATACGGACCAGAGGCGTTCTCCATCTGTTTTTTGTTAAACGTAAAATGGCCACTGCAACCGATCCAACAAAACTGGTAGCTACAAAAAAGACAAAGTTGGAGATATAGATGCCCCAAAGCGCATAGTCGCGCATATTAGTAACCACCTGCCCCTGTATAAGTTGATCTATATAAGCGATAATCCCAAGAACAATAAAGAATATTAAAACGACTATCCATATAATCCCAGCTCTTTCAAATTTACGAGGTGCCAAATCTTGCACTATTTCATCGAACTTTTTCATTCCTCTGCTGGTTTTTCAACGGATTGAAATTCGTTATAGAAGGGCAACCCATCTTCATAGTCAACCAATCGGTCCACCGGAGGCAGATAGTAAACACTTGGTTCTGTTCCAAGATTTTCCATAAGGCGATAGCCCGACTTATCTTCTAATAATTTGCTGAGACGGACGGTTTCTTCACCGTTTGTTACCGTATCTTCATATTTATCACCAAAATAAAAGACCCCGTTAGGACAGGCTGTTACACAGTGGGGGAGTTCTCCCTCTTTTACCATGTGGGGACAAAAATCACATTTGTCTACCGTCCCTTTTAGGCTGGGTTTTCCTGCATATTCTGGTGTGGGCTCATAATCTGTCATTTCTAAATTCAAGGTAACTTCCTGACCGGGATCACCCCAGTTAAATACCCGGGTGGAATAGGGGCAGGCTGCCATGCAGAATCGACATCCAATACAACGTTCATTATCTATTAGTACCAGGCCATCTTCCCTTTTAAAGGTAGCGTCTACAGGGCATACCGTAACACAGGCAGGTTTGTCGCAATGCTGGCACATAGTTGGTAGCCAGTAGGGTGCAGTATCTGGTGATTCCTGCATTTTATACACCTTTAGCCATGCATTATCGCCTGTTATATAGTGGTTCTTATTACATGAAGATTGGCATTTTAGCGCATTCTTACATTTTGCCAGATCTACCACCATTACAAATTTTCTGTTAGGGATCCCTTCCCTAACATTATAATCCATGTTGTGATGATGGTTATGAGATACTTCCATGACCTCTGAAGTATCAACCTCAATGAGGGTACCATCTGTGGTCATCAATTCCATGGTCTCTCCACTGGGTGCGGCTTTACCCTCCGTCAGTTTGGCCGAAAGTTTTGATAATCCAATGCCACCAAGTACACCGGCAATCCCAATTTTAAGACCCCGGTCTAGAAATGTACGTCTAGATTTCTTTGTATTATCTTCCATAGCTTACTTGATGAGATTAAAACTTTTTCCCTAACCACTGCAGAAAGGTGGAATTGGGAATATTTTTCTTTACGACCTTAGAGTTCTTGAGGGCGCTGGACTTTACCTTAACAATAGTTCCATCTGGCTTCAATAAGGTCTCGTATTCTTCTTCCTCCGCTGCTTCCTTGATAGTGGATGTCTTGGAATATCCCAGAAAAGGGAGCAGAAGGGAACTTCCTAATAAAGGGAACAAACCTCGTCTTGTGATAGCGTTCCCCTTTTTTGGTTTATCGGCCATATTGATATTGAATTTGATTAGAAATTGTACAATCGGGTAATATTAAATCCTATTAGGAAATCACCATCACCAAAATTATTCTGATTGAACATGATGTTCTTTTGAGGTACAATGCCCTGGTAACTCGAAATAAAGAGTTGGAAAGCATGCGATGAGGTCCTGAATTCAACACCCAGGCTAACTCCATCCTCAGGATCCATTTCCAGCTCTACACCATCCAGGTGATGAACGAAGGGATGGGTGTAATCTACGAGTATTGAAGTCTGTGGACTTATTTTATAACGGCCGCCCAAAGAAAGGGCAACAACGTCGTTTCTCATGCGCTGCGGCACTAAGTTATAGTGGGAAACGCTAGGGGCCACTTGTAAAGACAACTTGGAATTAAAGCGACGTGATATAATCAATTGATGAAAATTGGAAAAGCGGTGTTGGGTTAGGTAAAAATTATCTGCTTTTCGCGCATCGATTGTATAATTTCCAAAATAGGTCACATTTACAGGTATTCTACCGGATCTTGTCTGGCGTAACAGGGCCACTTTCCAGTTGAAATCTTGTAATCTGTCAAATTTGGTGGTACCATAGCCTATAGTTAAGCGGTCATGGGGTGAAAATGTTAATCCTATTCGGATATTGGAAGGCGCCCATATGCCTATTAGATCATTTGTGCCACCATTTACTGTACCAAAACGGTGAGCCATTTGTACCTCAAGCGTATTTTTAATAGGTAGCACATCGGTTGGTGTATCTATGATGTATGAGCTTTCAAAAGCAGGGCGTTCAGGTTTGTCTACCACCGAGTCTTTGGCTTGTTCCTGAGATGTTATGTATAGCGGAAATAACAGGAGAAAAACGTATAGAATGTTTATTTTTTTCATGGGTACGTGTCTTACGAGTTAGTTATTTTCGGCTCCCCGGTCTATCCAGGCCTTTATTAAAGCGAGTTCATCACCATTAAATGTAAAACCTACATCGAATGGGTGATTATTGCCAGGTAATCTTTGATAAAATACGCTTCCATCAGCATCATCAGGAATGATAAGTGGGAGTATTTGGTCATAAGCATTTCCGACTCGAAGGTCTGGTTCTGCTATACTTCCGTTATGGCAGGCAGTACAGTCTTTGCCGCTTTGAGAGAAAAGGGGTTCTATATCGGTTCCAAATGATATTTCTACTTCATCTGGGATATCAGGTGCTTCGGGGAGCACTAATTCTTGATCATAGTAGCATGAAAAATTCCATAAACACAAGCTGCCGGCAAGAAGTAATGAGATGCGTTTTTTCATTTTATTAGTATTATAAGACCTGGCAATGTTTGCCATTTGATCTGAATTTATAGTTGATTCATATTAAAGCTGCTATAATGTGGAACCTATTCAATAAGGTCCTGCTACATTGCAGGACCTTATTAGCATTCTTTATTGAAGCGCTTCTATGGAGTTCTTAAGAAGTGCTCTCATATAACCAGGGTTGTGAATACCCTTACTTTTATCTTCAAGAGCGGTCATATAGTTCCATGCTGCCTGTGCTTCAGCGGTGGTGTAGATCCCTGTTTGAGATCTGCCATTCACGATGATACCCACCACGGGAACACCATTACCTATCGGATTGCCATCTACATCATACATCGGATCTCCTTCTGCATCTTCCATATATTCTTCACCAACCACATTTGCCAGAAGTGTTCCTAATAATTCAAAGTCGGTTGTAAAGCCATTAATTTCGTCTGGTGCTCCATTTGGATGGCAGGTTACACAAGATTCTTCCCTGGGATTCCAGGTATGCATACCTTCATTGGGGTCACTAGATTCCCCCATATGGCAGTTTACACATGAAGACCCTGTTCTGTGAGCGGCTGTCCCAACCCCTGGGTACCCTTCAGAACCTGCTAAATTAGCCCCCATGATACCTTCCAGAACCGTAGATTGTGGTCCGTGGTGCGGTCCAAAACGCGTGCTGGTTATAACATAGGTACCAGTGCCATTCTCAGCCGGTATAACATAACTATTACGTGGTTGGTGACAGGTAATACAGTTATTACTGGCATCGCCAAAATCGATCACTGTGCTTTCATCAATGACCAGGGTTACAGGATCTATGTTCCGCAAGGCATAATCAAAGCCGTCATTCTCAAAGTCGAACGTGCTGTGTTGGTCATGACAAGTTGAACAACTAATGGATGATGGACTAGAATACCCTGCAGTATCTACTGTACCCATGGTTAGGTAGTCCACATGACCTTCTTCGCTATGGCACTGTGCGCAGTCTGCTCTGCTACCAGCATATACCGAAAGTGGTTGACCATTAAACATAATTGTTTCGTTAAAGTGTTTTGACTCCAAAAAAGATGCGACTAAAGGTTCCCGGGTTGCATTGGAGTGACAGGTAACACAGGAAGCTGTGCCATCTACTCCATCTGTTCCGTCTATACCATTAATACCATCTGCCCCCGGGGGTCCTGCAATCGGATCCGGAATTTCAAGGTCACTGGTACATTGGACAAATAAAAAGCCTGATGTGATAACCATCAGGATGCGAAGAAGTGTTGAATTTTTCATGTGATTCCCAATTTTATAACTGAAATAATACGCTAAAATTACCCTTATTACTAGGGGATTAATATGACTTTTATCATATTTAAAAAAAAATCTTAAAATTCTTAATTTTTTGTTAATATAAAAAAAATCACAAAAACTACAAAGCAAGAAAAGACGAACAAAAGGTTGTAGGGAATCCAAGAAACTTTGCTATTTTTGCACACTTAATTCCGGGATGTGGCGCAGTCTGGTAGCGTACACGGCTGGGGGCCGTGTGGTCGCAGGTTCAAATCCTGTCATCCCGACCAAGCGGAAAAGTGATTTGCTAAGGCAAATCACTTTTTTTGTTTCCGAAATCGTCAAAAACGTAGTTTTAGTAAGAGATCGGGAACAAAAAAGAAAAGGCGCAAGCTTTTCTTTTCCATTTGCAGCAAAGGGCTGTTTAGGATTCTGCAAATCCTGATACGTTTTTGGGATAGAAAGCGTGCCAAACTTAGTTTTAGTAAGCGTCTTCGGAATAAAAAATAGAAGCGCGCAAGCGTTTACTTTTCCATTTACCAGGGGGGGTACAAGGATTCTGCAAATCCTGATACGTTTTTTGGATAGAAAGTGTGCCAAACGTAGTTTTAGTAAGAGATCGGGAACAAAAAAGAAAAGGCGCAAGCTTTTCTTTTCCATTTGCAGCAAGGGGGCTGTTTAGGATTCTGTAAATCCCTTAATCCTGTTAACAAAAAAGCCCGGCTAATTGCCCGGCTTTTTTCGAAGTGATCTATCGTATTTTATTCTTAAATAACCGTACCACTTGGGATCACTGCCCCTTTCTTTAGTACTACAATGCCATCTCTTACCACATAGGTTTCAGATTCCGTATCTTCCAGATGTGGCCCGCCTTTAATAGTCACATCATCCCCAACCCTGCAATTCTTATCAACAATAACATTCTCAATGGTACATCGCTCCCCGATACCCATTAATATTTCGATGTTGAAACTCTCTATCTCCTGCAATGTTTCATAGTAATCACTACCCATTACATATGCATTGCGAATAACAGAATCTTTGCCGATCCTGGCCCTGATCCCGATCACGGATCGTTCAATACTAGCAGCGTGAATGATACAACCATCGGCAATGACTGCGTTGATCATTTTGGTACCGCTAATTTTTGTGGTTGGTAACATTCTGGCCCTGCTGTAAATGCGATTGCTTTTATCGTACAGATTGAATTTTGGAATTTCATCACTTAGCTCAAGATTGGCCTCAAAGAAAGAGCTGATATTTCCAATATCTGTCCAGTATCCTTCAAACGGATAGCTCATTGTCTTGTGCTTGTGTATACTCTGCGGGATGATTTCCTTACCGAAATCGAGCGTATTGGGGTCGTTCATCAGCTCGATCAGCAGATCTTTGTTGAAAATGTAAATTCCCATAGAAGCCAGATAATGTCTTCCCTGGGCCTTCATTTCTTCACTAACATCGGAGGTCCAATCAGGCAAAAGATCAGAGGCCGGTTTCTCAATGAATGAAGTAATCTTATTATCAGGATCCGATTTTAAGATCCCAAAGGCAGGGGCATCGTTTGCATGCACGGGAATGGTCCCAACAGTAATTTTAGCATCGTTCTTGATATGTTCTTCCAGCATTAAATTATAATCCATTTGATAGAGCTGATCTCCCGATAAAATTAATGCGTACTCAAATTCATGCTGCAGGAAATGATGCATACACTGTCTTACCGCATCCGCGGTACCTTGAAACCATGTGGTATTCCCTAATGTTTGTTCAGCTGCCAGGATATCCACAAAAGCTGAGCTAAAAAAACTGAAGTGATACGTGTTCTTTATGTGTTTGTTAAGCGAGGCAGAATTAAATTGTGTTAATACATACATACGTTTGATCTCCGAATTGATACAGTTGGAAATCGGGATGTCAACCAAGCGATACTTACCCGCAATAGGTACTGCCGGTTTTGACCTTGATTCGGTCAAGGGATATAATCGGGTTCCCTGTCCGCCACCCAATATGATTGCAAGTGTTTTATTATTTACCATGTTTATTTTGTTAAAGATTCATATAAGGTTTCCACTTGTTTGGCAATGGCCTCCCAATCGAAGGTTTCTTCAACGCGTTTACGTCCGTTGATTGCCATTGTTTTGCGCAATTGGTCATCATTAATTAGTTTATTAATGCCTTTGGCAAGGTCTCTCGAAAATGTATCGGGATCCACAGGTTCAAAAGGAGCCGTATGTTGCTGTTCCAACGGGACTAAGATCCCCGTCTCTCCATCAACAACTACTTCTTTGATACCACCAACGGCACTTGCCACTACCGCCGTTTGGCAGGCCATGGCTTCTATGTTTATGATGCCAAAAGGTTCGTAAATAGAGGGACAACAAAAGACGTCTGCATGGGAATACAATTGGATGACCGACTTTTTATCGAGCATTTTATCGATCCATATTACATTGTTCCTGGTCTTGGTCACCGCTTGTACACTTTCTTCCATTTCCCGGGCAATATCCTTGGTGTCTGGAGCGCCTGCGCACAATACGATCTGTGTATCCGGATCAATATATTTAATGGCATTTACGAGGTGGATGATCCCTTTTTGCCGTGTTATCCTCCCAACGAATAGCACATATGGCTTAGTCTTATCAATACCATATTCTGACAGGGTTGAAGTATCTTCCGTAACTACATATTCCTGAAGGTTGATACCGTTATAAATGACCTGAATTTTGGTTTCATCCACATCAAAATATTTTAAAACATCTACTTTGGTTTCCTCAGAGACGGCAATTATGGAATCAGCCATCTCAATCGCAGTTTTTTCTATCCAGGAAGATGCCTCGTACCCCCTGCCTAACTGCTCTCTTTTCCATGGCCTTAAAGGTTCTAGGGAGTGTGTAGTAATGACCAGGGGTTTACCATAGCAGAGCTTTGCGATAATACCGGCAAAGTGTGCGTACCATGTATGGCAATGAACAATATCGGCATTAATATCATTAGCATTCAAATGGATACAGGTACTTAAGGTTTGCAGCACACCTTTTAACTTATCATCTGTCTCATTAAAGATCGGATTATCATATGGAAAACCTTTAACAGAAAGTTGATCTGTGGTCTCATCCTGATCTCCGAAACAGCGAATTTCTACAGACATTAATTTTGATAGCTCCGCTGCCAGATATTCAACATGTACCCCGGCACCTCCATAGACGTAGGGTGGAAATTCTCTTGTATAAAATAGTACTTTCATTCAATTCAATTTTGATCTTAGGGTCCGAATTATCAATTAATATCCCATTTTTTGGTGATATATCATGCATTTTAAAAAACTTAAACCGTACAAGATCATTTTTCCCCAATATAGGATTTAATTGAGCATTAATTACTGCAATGGTATCTTAAGTACGTTAAATCTTATGGTTCTTCAAATTTTTACAATAACGAAAAAACAAATTGCCGCTTTATCTCTACGAAAGTATGAAGTACAACATGCTTCTATTATGATATATATCATTTTACAGGGGTTATGCAAAAGCTATGTTTGTTAAGGCAATATCTTAGTGTTAAGCTATACCAACACCTGTACTTGACCCTTCGGAAATTTAGACCAAACAAGAAGTGCTTTTGATCTAAAAACAAAATATTTTGGAATTCTTTGGTAAAAAAAAACATGACGGTAAAAAACGAAATATTTTCATTACCCCTTGTCCATGAATCCTTGATCCCCTTGGCCTTTTTGAGACCAAAAACGGATCTTCATACCAAGGCCATCCTATTAGCTGGTGATGTGGGCGGCACAAAAAGCAGTTTGATGCTTTTTGAAATAAACAATGGGCAACTCACCATATTCCAAGAAGGAGTTTATACTACCAAGAATTACAAATCTTTTACGGCCTTAGCACGTTCATTTTTAGGAAAAAAGTTCCCCACTATTGATGGGGTATGCCTGGGTGTTGCCGGTCCGGTGAATATGGGAAAAGTGCAAGGCACCAATTTCCCATGGGAGATCACAATAGACGAAATACGTAAGGGGCTGCAAGTTAAGTGGGTATCACTACTAAACGATATGGAAGCCAATGCTTATGGGTTGGCGGCACTGCAGCGCAAAGATCTGGAAGTACTTAAAGCCGGTTCTGACATAGATGGTAATGCTGCTATTATTTCTTCAGGCACAGGTCTTGGCGAGGCAGGCCTGTATTGGTATGGTGCACGGTATCATCCCTTTGCCACCGAAGGGGGGCATTGTGATTTTAGTCCCCGAAACGATCTGGATATAGAGCTTTGGCGATTTCTTCACAAAAAATATGGGCACGTTAGCTGGGAAAGACTGGTGTCTGGTCCCGGGATCTGTGATATTCATGATTTCTTAAGACGACTAAGAAAGCAACCCGAGCCCTTCGGATTCTTCAAAGAAACTGTAAAGGAAGATAGAGCAAAGATCATAACTGCAGCTGCATTGAAAGGAAGTGATCCCATATGTACTGAAACCCTGGAATTGTATGTCCGTTACTTAGCTGCTGAAGCCGCTCAACTTGCCTTAAAGACAAAAGCCACCGGGGGGGTGTATATTGGGGGTGGTATTGTTCCAAAAATACTCCGAGGAATAGATAAGGAGTTATTTCACAAAAATTTTGTTCAGTCGGGCAGAATGAATCCATTGCTCGAATTGATCCCCGTTACTGTAGTCCTTAATGAAAATACGGCGCTTCTTGGAGCTGCCTTGTATGGAGCCATGTCTATTGACTGATAATTAACATCTAAAAAGTTGTTTCTTAACTTGAATTACCTGAACAGGGAGTGGTCCTACTTAAAATAAGACAATCCCTTAAAGTATAATTGGAGCGTAAAATAAATCTGCACCCCTCTGATTTTACTACGAATAAAATTGTAATATTGAGTAGTTCTTCATCGCATTTGTTATGGAAAAATCACTTTCCTCCAGTAAAGCAAATTTTGGCACCTTGCCGGTTTTCCTAACGGCAATTTCTACTATACTTGGTGCCGTTATGTTCCTGCGTTTTGGTTTCGCGGTAGGATCTGTTGGTTTTGTGGGAACTCTTTTTATAATAATAATCGGGCATATGGTTACCATCCCTACAGCCATGGCCCTGGCCGAAATTGCTACCAACCAGAAAGTAGAGGGAGGAGGGGAATATTTCATCATTTCACGATCTTTTGGCGTGAACATTGGGGCGGCTATCGGGATCGCTCTATATCTTTCCCAGGCCATCAGTGTGGCCTTCTATGTCATTGCATTTGCAGAGGCCTTTGATGCTATAAAACCCTGGATACAAAGTGAATTTGGATACATTCTTTATGACAACCGTTTATTTAGCGTACCGGCCTTGCTGGCCCTAATTTGGTTAATGGTAAGCAGAGGGGCAACCTTAGGGATGAAAGCCTTGTATGTCGTTGTTACCATCCTGGCTATTTCACTGATATTGTTCTTTTTAGGACATACTCCGTACGAAGAGGTATTTGACAGTTCTCAATTACTTAAAGGTACAGATTCGGGCTATAGTTTCTTTTATGTTTTTGCCATTATTTTCCCGGCCTTTACGGGGATGACGGCGGGTGTTGGACTTTCAGGAGATCTTCGCGATCCCAAAAAAGCGATTCCATATGGCACGCTCACCGCGACAGTTGTAGGGATAATCATATATGTTTTTATTGCCTATAAACTAGCCAGTTCAGCTGCGCCAGATGATCTTCTAAATGACCAGTTAGTGATGAGTAGAATAGCCCTTTGGGGTCCTATTATCCCCATAGGCTTGGCTGCAGCAACCATTTCCTCTGCGCTGGGGTCTTTTATGGTGGCTCCGCGAACACTTCAGGCTATTGGCGGAGATAAGGTCTTTCCCAACCGATTTGTCAATTTCTGGGTTTCCAAGGGCACGAAAAGGAATAATGAACCCCGAAATGCCACCATATTGACCAGTATAATTGCCCTGGTCTTTGTCTTGATGGGTGATGTGAATGCTGTAGCTGAGATCATATCCATGTTTTTCATGGTTACCTATGGATCCCTTTGTCTGATTTCATTTCTGCAACATTTTGCGGCAGACCCGGCGTACCGTCCGTCCTTTAAGTCAAAATGGTATCTGTCACTCCTTGGTGCCATCATGTGTATTTACCTTATGTTTAAGATCAATACGCCTTATGCCATTGCTGCGATCTTTATCATGATAGGCCTGTATTTTTTTATTTCTTCCAGGAGCGATACTAAAAAGGGAATGGCGAGTATTTTTCAGGGTGTTATCTATCAATTCAGCAGAACAATGCAGGTATTCCTCCAAAAAGCAGATAAAGCCAAAACCGAAGAAGACTGGAGACCGGCTGTTTTATGCTTGTCTAAAGATACTTTTGAACGCTATAGTGCCTTGGATCTTATGAAATGGATCTCGCATCGCTATGGATTTGGAACTTATATTCATTTTGAGAAAGCATATTTTTCTAAAGCTTCCAAAGCTTCGGCAGAGGCCAAGCTGCAAAAGCTCATTAAAATCGCCTCCACCAGTAAATCCAATATTTTCCTGGAGACGATCATTTCGCCCTCTAATACGGCTGCTATCATCCAGGCCATTCAACAACCGGGTATATCAGGTAAGCCAAACAACATGATGCTTTTTGAGTATAAGAAAGGGGAGAAGGAATGGTTATCACATGTAGTGGATAATTACAGTGTTTTAAAAACGGCCAATTATGACCTTTGTATTTTAGAAAGTTCGGACCGCGGCTTTGGATACCATAAGGATATCCATATATGGATACGCAAAGAGGATTATGAAAATGCCAGCCTTATGATACTGTTGTCATACATTATCCTGGGCCATTCTGACTGGAAAAACGGAGAGATCAAGATTTTCGCTACGTTTCCTAAAGAGCATTTGGCCAAGGAACAATTACAGTTAATTCAACTCACCTCTAGTGGTCGCCTGCCTATTTCAGCAAAGAATATACGGGTGATAGAGGCAGAAGAGGACCTGGACCGCAAAAGTCTGATCAATGAATACTCTATTGATGCAGATCTAACGCTGATCGGTTTTCATGAAGGAAATATAAAAACGGAGAACAATTTAGAGACATTCTTAGGCTATGATCAAGTAGGCAACATCTTGTTCGTTAACACCTTTACTTCCAAGTATATTACATAAGACGGATGTCATTCTGAAGAAGCAATTCAATCACGCGAAATATGAAAAACGGCATCTCCCTGGTTTACAATGGGCGATTCATTGATGCAAATAACATAACCTGTATGAGAAGCCTTGATATTGCGCTCGAAATATCCAAAAGGATCCGAAATACTTCCAATCACTGATCCCTTTTTTACTTTTTTACCTAGTATAGGTTTTGGATGGAACATCCCCGAGTAATTAGCCCTGATCCATTTAGAGTCGTTAATAAGTACAGCTTCATCTGTGGCTGTTTCGAAACGGGCCAACTCCACTTCAAAATTGCGCATATCTAATTTTTGAATGATCCTCATTGCACCACTAAGCCCTGAATGGGTTACCCCGGTATCCAAATGATTAGATTTCCCCCCTTCAAAGAGTAGGATCTTTTTCTTCAACTTATGCATGGCTTCCCTGAACGATTTATCGCGCCTGGCAGATCCAATGATAAAGGGAGCATGGAATACTTTAGCAAGCATCAAACTTTCGGAGTCTTCCTGATTGATGCGAATCTGAGGTACGTTAAAACGGCTGTCCCCTCCGGTGTGAAAGTCGATACAATAATCTACCACAGGGGCTATTTCTTTAATGATATGATACGCAAACCTGCTTGCCAAAGATCCCCTCGGACTCCCCGGAAAAACCCGATTTAAATCCCTGCCATCTGGAAATTCACGCTCCTGATTAAGGAAACCAAAGACATTGACCACAGGAATGCAGATAATGGTGCCTCTTTCCGGGACATTGAATTTTTTTGCGATCAGCTGGCGGACAATTTCGATCCCATTGATCTCGTTGCCGTGTATCCCACCGGTTATAAGTAAAACAGGGCCGTCCTTCTTACCGCGTTCCACAATGATAGGTACCTGAATCCTTGTCCTGGTATGCAATTTGGCAATATCCAGATTAAGTTGGTAGCCTTTACCCCTGGCGATGGACTGCCCTAATAAATCTATTTTACTCCTCGGCATGCCTTTCTACGTACTTTATAATTTTTGCGGCAATATCTTTTCCTGTGGCTGCTTCAATACCCTCAAGTCCGGGGGATGAATTCACTTCCAGAATTAATGGTCCGCGGGAAGATTGCAGCAGATCTACCCCGGCCACACCAAGTCCCATGACCCTCGCGGCTTTAATAGCTGCATTTTCTTCCTCGTCAGATAATTCAATGATATTTGCCGAGCCACCCCTGTGTAGATTACTCCTAAACTCTCCTTCTTTCCCTTGTCTTTTCATGGCCCCTACAACTTGCCCGTCTACCACAAAGGCGCGGATATCAGCACCTTTGGCCTCTTTTATGAACTCCTGAACAATAACACGCGCCTGCAAGCCGTTAAACGCCTCTAAGATAGATTCTGCTGAGTTCCTGTTGTCTGCAAGGACAACACCAAGACCCTGGGTTCCTTCCAAAAGTTTTATCACCACAGGAGCTCCTCCAGCCTTGTCTATGATGTTTCCTACGTCTTTGGAATAATTGCTGAAAACGGTCTTTGGCAATCCCAGACCAGCACGGGATAGAATTTGAAGACTCCTTAGTTTATCCCTGGACCGAACCAGGGCCTGAGATTCTACCGCTGTAAATATTTTCATCATTTCAAATTGTCTTACGACTGCTGTACCATAAAAGGTTATGGACGCACCTATACGCGGAATAACCCCATGGACCCCGGTAACTTCTTTGCCTTTGTAGATAAGACCGGGTTTTTTCTTTTCTATGACCAGGTCACATTTACTGTGGTCAATGACCACCATTTCATGTCCTTTTTTGGTGCCTGCTTCTACCAGTCTCTTCGTGGAGTATAGGTTTGAATTCTGAGAAAGTATTACAAATTTCATTTTTGATCTTTAATTTTATTTAGCGCAGCAAGATAGGAAATAATTATACTCTTAATTTTGAATATTCTATTTGTTAATCAGCTGGTTAATAAAATAGTTGGGCGCCCAATCTTTTGTTAAGTGGGGCAATAAATACTTTAATTTTGTAGTTTTGTAAGGAGATGAGCGAAAATGTAAATAAAATAGGCGCCATTCTAATGGCTTCTCTGGTACTGTTCTCTACCTTGTCCTTTTCCATGGACATGCATTTTTGTGGTGATACCCTGGTTGATTTTAAACTATTTCAAAAAGCTGAGTCTTGTGGCATGGAGATGGATTCTTCTATGGAAATGGTTAATGACGATTTGGAGATGCAATGCTGCACAGAATTGGAAATGGTTGTTTATGGACAAGATGAGTTACAATTTTTTACAGACACCTTTTCGCTAGAGCAACAATCATTCTTACTTTCATTTACGTATACATATCTTCATTTATTTCAGGAAGAGAAGGAAGAATTTATCCCGTTTAAAGAATATTCTCCACCTCCTCTCATACGGGATGTACAGATCCTGGATCAGACTTTCCTTATTTGATTATAAAATTTTTGAATTGAAAACCCGCTGGTATACGCCAGACCGGGCTTAAGCACTTTATAGTGTTTTGAAGTATTCAATTTCTAATGTTTAATGATCAATAAGTATGCTAAACAGAAGCATTAAATTCCTAATAGAGAACAAATTAATAGCGGTCCTAATTTTAGTGTTGTGTATTGGTTGGGGCATAATAAATGCTCCGTTCAATTGGAACACCGGTTTTCTGCCAAGTGATCCTGTTGCAGTTGATGCGATTCCGGATATTGGCGAGAACCAACAAATTGTATTTACAAAATGGCCCGGAAGATCTCCACAGGATATAGAAGACCAAATTTCTTATCCGTTGACCACATCCCTTTTGGGCATCCCGGGAGTAAGGACGATACGAAGTTCCTCGATGTTTGGGTTTTCGAGTATCTATATCATTTTTGAGGAGGATATAGAATTCTATTGGAGTCGCAGTCGCATCCTTGAAAAATTGAACTCTTTACCGAGCAATCTTTTGCCAGAAGGCGTTAATCCCGCTTTGGGTCCGGATGCCACAGCACTAGGGCAAATATTCTGGTACACCTTAGAGGGCAGGGATGAGAATGGAAATGTAACAGGAGGTTGGGATCTTCAGGAACTGCGCAGCATTCAGGACTACTATGTAAAATATGCCCTCTCTGCAGCAAGTGGTGTTTCCGAGGTGGCCTCCATAGGGGGCTTTGTTCAGGAGTATCAGATAGACGTGGATCCTGAGCTGATGAAGCAATATAATATCGGGCTTCATCAGGTGGTCAATGCGGTCAAACAGAGTAATAGGGATATTGGTGCTCAGACCCTGGAAATGAATCAGGCGGAGTATTTGATTCGTGGATTGGGCTATGTGAAATCTTTGGAGGACATTAAAAACGCCGTCGTAACCTCGGAAGATTATACCTCCATTCGTGTAAAGGATATTGCCAATGTGTCCCTGGGCCCCGCAGTCCGCCGTGGAATACTCGATAAGGAAGGGGCTGAAGTCGTAGGCGGCGTTGTTGTAGCCAGATATGGGGCAAATCCTTTGGAGGTCATCAACAATGTAAAAGACAAAATCAATGAACTGAGTTCAGGACTCCCATCCAAGGTACTGAGCAATGGAACAACCTCGCAACTGACAATCGTACCCTTTTACGATCGAACCGAACTTATCCAGGAAACCTTGGGAACACTCAACGAGGCATTGACCTTGGAAATATTGATTACTATTCTGGTCATAGTCATTATGGTTTTCAATCTTCGGGCTTCTGTATTGATTTCGGGATTGTTGCCCGTTGCCGTTTTAATGGTCTTTATTGCTATGAAACTTTTTGGGGTTGACGCAAATATTGTGGCTCTTTCGGGTATTGCCATCGCCATCGGAACCATGGTCGATGTTGGGGTCATTCTATCCGAGAACATCATTCGGCATCTCGACGAAGACGGCGATAAACTCCCCATTAATACAGTTGTGTATAATGCTTCCGCAGAAGTATCCGGCGCTATTTTGACTGCCGTAATGACCACTATTGTCAGTTTTATTCCTGTGTTTACGATGATTGGTGCCGAAGGAAAATTGTTTAGACCCTTAGCGTTTACCAAGACCTTTGCATTGACGGCATCAATTATAGTTGCCCTGTTTCTGATACCACCTTTTGCAGCGTTCCTCTTTCGGAAAAAACGGAGCAAGAGTATCATGGGCTACATATTCAGCGTATTACTCATCATTACGGGACTTATTGCAGTAGTCTATGGCTATTGGTTGGGACTGGTCTTAATGGCATTTGGAACGATACGTCCCTTAAAAAATGCTGAATTGGCAGGACGCTTGTTCAACGGATTTTCCCTTACGGATAAACAGGCAAACCTTTTAAATATTATTATTTCCGTTACGGCAATCGTATTCATTCTGGCAACCTATTGGCGACCCTTGGGCTTTGACAGGAGTATTTTTACAAACCTGATTTTTGTTGGGTTGATATGTTTTGGGTTGTTAGGGGTATTCACGCTCTTTAGAAAATACTACACCCAGATATTGCGCTGGGCATTAGATAACAAATTGGCATTCCTATCCATTCCTACGGCCATTGTCGTTTTTGGGGTGCTGATCATGCAGAATACAGGTAAGGAATTTATGCCCGCGCTAAATGAAGGTTCCTTCCTTTTGATGCCGACTTCTCTTCCTCATGCAGGTGTTGAGGAAAATAAAAGGGTATTGCAGCAGTTAGATATGGCCGTGGCCAGTATTCCCGAAATAAAAACTGTAGTTGGCAAGGCAGGCCGGACAGAGTCTGCATTGGATCCCGCTCCCGTTTCCATGTACGAAAATATCATTCAGTACAAATCGGAATACATGCGAAACGAAGAAGGCGAACGCCAGCGTTTTAAGGTCAATGAAGATGGCCTGTTTATACTAAAGGATGGCAACTTGGTCTTGAACCCTAATACGGTGTTCGATGATAACAGTTCTGAACATGGAGATAGTGCAATTGAAGATTTTACCGAAGTAACGTATGAAAATCTGATTCCCGATGGAACCGGAGAATACTTTCGCACTTGGCGGCCCGAGATTAAATCCCCGGACGATATTTGGAACGAAATCGTAAGAGTAACACGATTACCGGGAGTAACATCAGCGCCCAAACTGCAACCCATAGAAACCCGATTGGTGATGTTGCAAACGGGAATGCGCGCCCCTATGGGCATCAAGGTCAAAGGACAGGATTTGCTACAAATTGAAGCCTTTGGGCTTCAATTGGAAAATATTCTTAAAGAGGCCGAAGGTGTCAAGGACGAAGCGGTGTTTGCCGATAGGATAGTAGGTAAGCCCTATCTTCTCATTGATATTGATAGGGAAGCTTTGGCGAGATATGGCATTCTCATCGAGGATGTGCAGCGTGTATTGGAAGTCGCCGTAGGCGGTATGACCCTGACACAAACGGTTGAAGGAAGGGAGCGTTACGGCGTTAGGGTACGATATCCGAGAGAACTTCGGGAGAACCCAACAGACATCAAGAACATTTATGTTCCTGTTGCCAAAGGTAGTCCTGTTCCTTTGAGCGAAGTGGTCAATATCCGGTATGAGAAGGGGCCACAGGTCATAAAAAGCGAGGACACCTTTTTGGTGGGCTATGTGCTTTTTGACAAGCTGGACGGCTATGCCGAAGTCAATGTGGTGGAAAATGCCCAAGCCATTATCCAACAAAAAATCGATAGCGGGGAGCTGATGGTTCCAAAAGGCATTAGCTATAAATTTACGGGTACCTACGAAAACCAACTCAGGGCAGAAAAAACACTTTCCGTAGTTGTTCCTTTGGCGTTACTGATCATTTTCCTGATTCTGTATTTCCAATTCCGTTCGGTTTCTACATCCCTTATGGTATTTACGGGAATCGCCGTGGCTTTTGCCGGAGGCTTTTTGATGATATGGTTCTATGGGCAGGATTGGTTTCTGAATTTCAACTTCTTCGGGGAAAACCTAAGGGATTTGTTCCAGATGCATCCTATCAATCTGAGTGTGGCCGTATGGATCGGTTTTATTGCCCTTTTCGGTATCGCCACGGATGATGGGGTGGTCATGGCCACTTACCTGACCCAGACCTTTGATAGGAACAAACCTAAAAGCTTGGAAACAATTAGGGCATCGGTCGTTGAAGCCGGAGAAAAACGAATTCGTCCTTGTCTGATGACCACGGCAACGACCCTATTGGCGTTATTGCCAATACTGACCTCCACAGGGCGCGGAAGTGACATTATGATTCCGATGGCAATACCGAGCTTTGGGGGAATGTTTATAGCCTTGATTACCTTGTTAGTGGTTCCGGTACTGTACAGTTGGAAAAACGAATGGCAACTTAAAAGAGAAAAGTGATGAAGAAAATTGGTAGCATAATAATAGGACTGTTGGCGGTAGGCTTTGTACAAGCCCAGACCTTGCAATCTTATATAGAAGAAGCCGAAGCTAACAATCCAGAGCTGCAGGCTTTTGAAATCAAGTACAACATCGCAAAGGAGAAAGTAGATGAAGCCGATGCCCTGCCCAATACGGAAATAAGTGCGGGTGTTTTTGTCAGCGAACCCGAAACACGTACGGGAGCACAAAAGGCGCGGTTTTCCGTAAAACAAATGTTACCCTGGTTCGGTACGATAACCGCAAGGGAAAATTATGCCAGCTCCCTGGCCGATGTCGATTATTTGGACATTGCGATTACCAAACGGAAACTACGGTTGTCAGTATCGCAATCTTATTACAAGCTGTATGCCGTTACCAAAAAGCAGGAAGTTTTGGAAGAGAATATTCAGCTCCTGAAAACCTACGAACGGTTGGCCCTAACCTCGGTAGAAGTGGGCAATACCTCTGCCGTGGATGTGCTGCGGTTGCAAATTCGTCAAAACGAATTACAGGCTCAAAAGGAAGTTTTGATGCAGGTACTGCTATCGGAAAGTAACGTTTTCAATAACCTTTTAAACCGTGATGAAGACGTCAGAATAGCTGTGGTCGATAGCATGGGTATCAATGAAAATTTTGCAAAACCAATAGCAGAATTTGATTTGCATCCCGAACTGGAAAAATACGATAGACTTTACGAATCCGTGGCCCAAATGGAAGTTCTGAACCAGAAAGAGGCCAATCCGAATCTTGGTTTTGGACTGGACTACATCCCTGTGGCGGAAAGGGTGGGAATGGATTTCAGCGATAACGGGAAGGATATTCTGATGCCTATGCTCTCGCTTTCCATCCCCATTTTTAACAATAGTTTTAAGTCCCGTTCGGTTCAGAACGAACTACGACAAGAGGAAATCAATGCTAATAAGACCAATCGTAGAAATCTGTTGGAAACGGTTTTGAATACGGCCATAAATGATAAAGAAGCTGCTCGAATTATATACAATACGCAAATTAAAAATTTGCTACAGGCCAACGATGCAGAGGAAATCCTGCTAAAAAATTATGAAACGGGCACTATCGATTTTAACGATGTACTGGATATTCAGGAACTACAGCTAAAGTTTCAAATAAACCAGATTGAGTCAGTTACAAACTATTATTCTCAAATGGCAGTAATCAATTATCTAACGAATCAATAAAAAATGTAATACAATGAAGCATTGCCAATGTTTAGTCTAAATTCAACAAACATGAAGATCAATAAAACAAATACTATGAAACAGAATAAATATGTAGCAGTAGCGGCAGTAGTCATTTTGATTTTGGCATCCTGCGGAGAAAAGAAAAATAAACAAGACGCAGAAATCAATACCCCGCAAGAAGTAGAACAAGTGAAGGAGCAAACAACCGAAATTGCCGATGCCACTTTTACCGATGGAATGACGGAAAAAGTCTTTCATAATTATCAACAGATACGCATGGCCTTGGTCAATTCGGAAGCTAATGAAGTAAAAAAGGCAGCTGGTAACCTTGCCGAAAGTTTTTCCGAAGAACAGGAAGACATGAAATCAAAAGCTCTTGCCATGGCCAATACTGACGATCTTGAGAAACAACGTGAACTGTTCTCTGAGTTTACCACGGCTGTAGAACCGATGTTCAAGGAATCTATTTCAGAAGGGACCATTTACAAGCAATTCTGTCCCATGGCCTTTGAGGGAAGAGGTGGGTATTGGATTTCTAATGTGGAAGAAATCCGGAATCCGTATTACGGAGATAAAATGTTGAAATGTGGCAGCGTTACAGAAACCATTCAAAAGTAAAAAATGAAACACACTTTTCACATACACGGAATGACCTGCAATGGATGTCGTGCACATGTAGAAGAGACACTTTCTAAAGTGAAAGGTGTTTCTAGCATTTCCGTTGATTTAGCGAATAGTGAGGCTGTCATTGAGATGAATACGCATATTCCCATTGAAAAATTTAAGAAAGCACTACAAAAAGACGGAGGTAGATATACCATTCATTCTCCGGGTGAGAAACAGGTTCATGTTGCAAAAGGTATACCTAAAGGAAAAGGGACTGGCACTTTTTATTGCCCAATGCATTGTGAAGGAGATAAAACCTATGAAGAATCAGGTGACTGCCCTGTTTGCGGAATGGCCCTGGTGGAAGAGCAAACGTATTCTACACCAACAGATTCGCAATATACGTGTCCAATGCATCCTGAAATTATCAGCGATGAGCCCGGGAGTTGTCCTATTTGTGGCATGGCTTTAGTTTCTGTGAAAGCCGAGTTGTCTGCGGAGGAAAGGACATTTAAGGCTTTACTTCAGAAATTTTGGGTGGCTATGGTTTTTACCCTGCCCATTTTTTTAATTGCCATGTCTGAAATGGTCACTGAGAATCCGCTGTATACCTTGATAGATCAAAAAAACTGGAACTGGGTTCAGTTTGGCCTTTCACTTCCCGTAGTATTCTATGCTACCTGGATGTTTTTTGAACGGGCGTATCGCTCTATAAAAACCTGGAATCTCAATATGTTTACCCTTATAGGAATAGGGGCTGGTGTTGCCTGGTCGTTCAGTGTTTTTGGAATGTTTTTTCCGGAATTTTTCCCCTCTCAATTTAAAACAGAAACAGGAAATGTCCACGTCTATTTTGAAGCGGCTACTGTCATCCTAACCTTGGTATTGTTGGGTCAGGTATTAGAGGCCAGGGCACACAGCAAAACAAATTCTGCCGTAAAGGCCTTGTTAAATCTTGCCCCAAACAAAGCCATAAGAGTAAAAGATGGTACTGAGGAAGAAATTACTATTGATCAAATCGTTTTAGGGGATATACTTCGTGTAAAGCCAGGCAATAAGATTGCAGTTGATGGCATATTGACAGAGGGATATAGTTCCGTAGACGAGTCCATGATCACCGGAGAGCCTTTACCGGTTACTAAATCGGTAGGGGATAAGGTCCATAGCGGAACGATAAACGGGAATCAATCCTTTTTGATGAAGGCAGAAAAGATAGGTTCGGATACACTGCTTTCCCAAATTATCCGGATGGTAAATGAAGCCAGCAGAAGTAAGGCACCTATACAGAATTTAGCCGACAAAGTTTCAGGCTATTTTGTTCCGGCAGTTGTCCTAATAGCGCTGATCACCTATGGTGTATGGGTTATTTGGGGGCCTGCGCCTGCCTACGTATATGCCCTGGTCAACGCCATCGCCGTATTGATCATCGCCTGCCCCTGTGCATTAGGCCTGGCTACACCAATGTCTGTTATGGTAGGTGTTGGGAAAGGAGCTCAGAATGGTGTATTGATCAAAAATGCCGAGGCTTTGGAAAGAATGGACAAAGTAGATACTATCATTATCGATAAGACAGGGACCATAACCGAAGGGAAACCAGCGGTAGAGTCCGTAGGTGCTTCAGGGGAAACAGTAACTGAAAAGGAAGTACTTCAATATATAATATCCCTGAACCAATTGAGTGAACACCCCTTAGCTGAGGCCACTGTGAAATATGGAAAAGAACAAGGGGTCAAACTCCTTGATGTTGTTGAATTCAGGGCAATAACCGGAAAAGGGGTTGAAGGTATCATACATGGTAAAAAGGTTTCCCTGGGAAATGAGAAGATGATGGAAGAAGCTAAGACCAGGATATCTGAAGACCTGAGAAGGAAGGTAACGGCTTTTCAAAGGAAGGGCAAAACAGTCTCTTTTCTAACGGTCGAAAGTAAGGCTGTTGGTTTTGTGGTCATAGGAGATAAGATAAAGGAAAGCAGTAAAAAAGCGATTAAGGCATTACAAGACAAAGGCATAGGTGTTATTATGCTAACAGGCGATAATGAAGATACAGCGAAAGCAGTGGCAAACGAATTACATTTATCCGATTTTAAGGCCGGTATGCTACCTGCAGATAAACTTAGGATAGTTGAAGAATTACAACAAAATGGGAGAGTCGTGGCAATGGCGGGAGACGGTATAAATGATGCACCTGCCCTTGCAAAAAGTGATGTAGGGATTGCTATGGGTACGGGTACGGATGTAGCTATTGAAAGTGCAAAAATAACGTTGGTGAAAGGCGACCTGCAGGGAATCGTAAAGGCAAAGAATTTGAGTAGTAAGGTGATGAGGAATATTAAACAAAACCTGTTCTTCGCCTTGGTTTATAATACCGTAGGAATACCTATAGCGGCCGGAGTACTTTTTCCATTTTTCGGAATTTTATTGTCACCAATGATCGCCGCTGCAGCCATGAGCTTTAGTTCGGTTTCAGTAATTGGTAATGCTCTACGCTTAAGAACAACCAATATAAATTAACCCCAATGGTAAAACGTAAAACACAACAAAAGATCCGTAAGGCTCATCGATATTTAGGATTATTCCTTGGAATACAATTCTTATTATGGACAATTAGTGGGATATACTTTAGCTGGACGGATATAGACGAGATACACGGAGATCATTATCGTAAGGAGAAGACAATTCCAAGATCCTTCAATAATTTGATAGGCTTATCTGAGATCTCAATACCAAAAGAGATTTTTGCAATTGAATTAAGAGAGATTGCCGATGTTCCCTATTATTGGATCAATGACCAATATTTGATACATGCCGTAACAGGAGTTGTTAAAAATGGAATTACAGAACAGGAAGCTGTTAAAATTTCAGAAAAAAATATGCTTTCTGAATTGATAGTTGCGGATATAGAGCGGATTGATGAAGTAGGAAAACATCATGAATACAGGGAAAAACCACTGCCGGCATATGTAATTTCATATGAGTCAGCTAAAAATGTCAAAGCATATGTTTCCATAGATGATGGTTCTTTTCAAACAGTACGTTACAGGGATTGGCGTTGGTTCGATTTTTTATGGATGACACACACCATGGACTATGAAGGAAGAGATAATTTCAATACAGTCCTTCTTCGTGGATTTTCCCTGATGGGTCTTATTACAGTGTTAAGCGGTTTCACGCTTTTTTATATTAGTTCACCAACAATTAGAAAACGAGTTATTAAAAAATAAAACGATGAAAAAAACGATCATATACGTTTGTATTTCAATAGTAGCGGGCATGCTACTTGGCTATTTTATTTTTAGCGAATCTCCCAATGTAACATCTCAGGAGATTCATGACCATGAGTCAGAAATGGTTACAGATCAAATTTGGACCTGCTCCATGCATCCTCAAATAAGGCAGGCAAGTAGCGGGAGTTGCCCCATTTGTGGTATGGATCTGATTCTGGCCGATACAGATACTAACGGGCTTTCCGATACCCAGTTCACCCTATCCAGGAATGCACTTGCCCTGGCCGATGTACAAACGACCATTATAGGTGAGGGTAGCTTAGGAGAACAGGCCATAAAGCTAACAGGAATACTCCAGGAGAACGAAGAAAAAAACGCTACCCAGTCAGCCTATTATGATGGTAGAATTGAAAAACTCTTTGTTAGTTATGAGGGACAAGAAGTGAAGCAGGGACAGGCACTTGCAAGTATATATTCTCCTCAACTAGTATCTGCCCAACAGGAATTATTAACGGCACTTAATCTTAAAGAATCTCAGCCTGAGCTGTATAGGGCGGTAAAAAACAAACTTAAGTTATGGAAGTTGACAGATAAACAAATAGCCGCTATTGAAACCTCTGGTACGGTGCGGGAAAGTTACCCCATTTACGCCTCCATTTCCGGGGTGGTATCTAAGATAATGTTAGATGAAGGAGATTATATTAAACAGGGCGAGCCCTTTTTTAAAATTTCTAATCTGAAGTCGCTTTGGGCCGTTTTTGATGGTTATGAGAATCAAATGTCCCAATTAAAAAAAGGACAGAAGATAGAAGTAAGATCATTGTCATATCCCAACGAAGTAATTCAGGCTAAAATAACATTTATTGATCCTGTTCTGAACACTTCTAAACGCACTGTTAAGATACGGGCCGAAATAGAAAACAAAATGAACCTATTAAAACCAGGGATGTTCGTAGAAGGAGCGGTAGCTATAGCGGCAGGGAAAAATGAGGAAATCATAGTTCCAAGTAGTGCGGTACTATGGACGGGAAAGCGCTCTCTGGTGTATCTTAAAACCAATGCAGAAAGCTCCGTTTTTGAAATGCGCGAAATAACTTTAGGAGATGAGGTAGCGGATGGCTACATGGTATTAGAAGGATTAGAAACCGGAGATGAAATTGTTACTCATGGCACGTTTACAGTAGATGCCGCTGCACAATTAAAAGGGAAAAAGTCTATGATGAATGAGGGAGGAACTATAGTAACAGGTCATGAGAGCCATGAGGGAATGGGAGCTACTATTAAATCTGAGAACATGGAAGTACCCCCTATTTTTCAAGATTCTTTTACACCTGTATTGCAGTCCTATATGGATCTTAAAGATGCCCTGGTACAATCAGACCCAGAAAAGGTGCAGCAATTCTCGCAAAAGGCACTTTCTACGCTAAAAAGGGTAAATACAGCAGCATTAAAGGGTACGCTGGTTAACGATCTACAGGAGTTGGAGAGATCTTTTATGGATATTTCCATGACAACCTCAATAGACAAACAACGGCAACAATTTGGCCAATTATCAAACCTCTTTGTCATGATAGTTCCGAGACTCAATAAGCTGGCTAAACCGGTATATGTCTTACATTGCCCTATGGCTAATAATTATAAAGGTTCTGACTGGTTAAGTTGGGAAAAAGAGATCCGAAACCCTTTTTACGGGGATTCCATGTTAACCTGCGGAGAGATAAAGAAAGTATTGTGATGTCCTTAGGTATGCTACCATAAAAGATGAAGGAATAAAATAATTTTAGAATAGGGAATAAAATATAATTAAAGTGAAACTAGTAACCTGGAATGTAAATGGCATAAGGGCCATCGTTAAGAAAGACTTCTTTACCACCCTAGAGGAATTGAATGCAGATGTTGTTTGCCTGCAGGAGACCAAGGCCCAGGAAGATGAAGTTGCACAAGCTCTTAAACCCTTGAATACGTATACGATCCTGAGCAATGCTGCTGATAAAAAGGGGTACTCAGGAACCTCAATTCTCACTAAACCTGCCCCCGAGGATACTACTAAGGATATGGGCATAGCCCAACATGATTCAGAAGGGCGCATCTTATGTGCAGAATACGCCGAATTTTTTCTGATCAATGTGTACGTCCCTAATTCCGGGTCACAATTAGATAGATTAGGGTATCGAAAGGGATGGGACGCCGATTTTCTAAAATTCATCAGGAAAAAAGAAGCAATAAAGCCGGTAATTGTCTGTGGCGATTTTAATGTTGCTCACAGACCTATCGATCTTAAGAACGATAAATCTAACTACAATAAAACGGCCGGATATACGCAAATAGAAATAGACGGAATGGATACTTTTTTAAAGGACGGCTTGGTTGATATCTACAGGCAACGGCACCCAAACACGGAAGCCTACACATATTGGAGTTACAGATTTAAAGCAAGGGAACGCAATACTGGCTGGCGCTTAGATTACTTTCTGCTAAGTCCCTCTTTGGCAGATAAAGTTAAAAAGGTGGAGATCCTCAATGAATATTTGGGCTCGGACCATTGCCCGGTTATGTTGGAAATTGAATTGTAAGTAAGCCGAATTCTTCCGCTGACGGATCCATTAAATACCCAAAAATTGACTACATTAAGGGTTAAATCCGCGGGCTATGCAAAATAGAAGAACATTCCTTAAAGACCTGGGAGTAGCGTCCTTGGCTACTGCTTTCCCCTTGAGTCAATTGAACGCAAAAACTCTTACGGCTCCCTCTAATGAAGTGAATGTAGGCTTAATAGGGGTGCGTGGAATGGGCTGGGCAAATTTGAATTCATTTTTGAAAAACCCTGGTGCAAGCTGTGTAGCCTTGTGTGATGTAGATTCGCAATTATTGAAGGAGAGAGCGGACGAATTGGAAACGAAGACCGGGAAACGTCCTAAAACATTTTCTGATCACAGAGAACTGTTGAAAGTAAGGTCGCTCCAGGCCGTGATCATTGGCACACCAGATCATTGGCATTGTATTCAAATGACCGATGCCTGTGCTGCGGGAAAGGATGTCTATGTTGAAAAACCAATTGCCAATAGCATTGATGAGGCCAACGTAATGGTTGCGGCAGCAAGGAAGTACAATAGGGTAGTGCAGGTGGGCCAATGGCAGCGCAGTGACCCACATTGGATAGAGGCCTTGGCATATCTTAAAACAGGGGTTTTGGGTAGGATAAGACAGGTAAAAGCCTGGGCAGATGTTAATTATGGAAAAGGATTCGATGTAGTGCCAGATAGTATGCCGCCTGCCGGAGTGGACTACGATCGATGGTTGGGACCCGCCCCTAAACGTCCGTTCAATAAGAACAGGTTTCATGGCTCCTTCAGGTATTTCTGGGATTATGCGGGTGGACTCATGACAGACTGGGGAGTACATATGCTGGATATGGTGTTGGCGGGAATGGATGTTAGTACTCCTAAATCAATAATGGCTATAGGGGGCAAACTGGCCTTTCCGAATAATGCAGCTGAAACTCCCGATACACTTACAACTGTCTATGATTTTGGTGATTTTAGCCTTGTTTGGGAACAATTCATTGCGATGGGAACTTCGCCCTATTTGGATGAATCTGGGGAGCCGGGAGTGGCTTTTATTGGTGAAAATGGGATCCTGGCAGTGAATAGAGCCAGTTGGAAGGTGTTACCCTTTCAAGAGGATGGTAAATATCTTACCGAAGTATTGCCTCCCAGAAAGAGCTATGTTAATGGATTGGATGAACATACCAGGAACTTTTTTGAATGTATCCAAAGTAGGAAAGATCCGAATTGCACAATAGAAATAGGTAGAAATGCCGCCCTGGTTGCACATTTAGGTAACATTGCCTATAGAACAGGCAGGAAATTAGAATGGGATGCCAACCAAGGCAGAATAATCAATGATAAGGAAGCAAACGGTTATTTGTCGCCAACATACAGAGCTCCCTGGAAACTCTGGGAAGGATAATTTTAGTACGTATCAAAAATAAAACTATGGGTTACAATCTAGGATTAATAAGAGTGATCACGTTGATTATTACAATTGGTACCTTGGCAGTTGCCTGCACCTCTTCCAAAGTAAGGACCGTTTCAGGAGAAGATTCATCCAACAGTATGAGAACTGTTTCTGCAAATAAGGGAGAGGTCAGTATATTACTGATGCTTCAGAGGGTGCCGGGGATAACGGTAAGGGGAAATGTAGTGCGGGTCTTTGGGCCTAATTCTTTTTCAAATACTTCGGAGCCATTGTTCCTGGTGAACGGAGTAGCTTATAGCGGTGGACTTTCGGGAATATTGGGCAGTATAAATCCGGATGATGTAAAAACCATTGAAGTCTACAAAACACCTTCTGAACTGGGGTTATATGGAGCCCGAGGTGCCAATGGAGTCATCAATATTATCCTACGGAATTGAGTACTGGCACATCATTGTCCTTTACTTTAAAAAAAGTGTATAAATAATTCGGCGAAATGATATAGGTCATAGGTAATATTTTTATCTGTGAGTACCTTGTATCCTGTATTCAAATACCCTTCCTCTTATTACATTGAACGGATTGTTTAACCTAAAAAATAAAAAACATGTTATTAACAAAATTTAAAAATCGGAGAAGACCTCTAACTAATCTGATTACGTCTGATTTCTTCGATATGGAAGATTTCTTTGAAAATCACCTATGGAATAGAGGTTTGGTAAATGATGACTTCTGGAATGGTAGAGTTGGGGAACCAGCTTTAAACATTAAAGAAACTGATGATTATTTTGAAATTGAACTTGCAGCTCCCGGATTTGCTAAAAAGGATTTTGAAGTATCTATCGAAAATAGGTATCTCACCATCAAGGCAGAGAAAAAGGAAACTGAAGAGGTAAAAGATGAGGATTATACCCGCAAAGAATTTGCTTACAATTCCTTTATGAGAACCTTAATGTTGCCAGAAAATGTATTGGAAGATGAAATTAAAGCCAAATACAATGATGGTATCTTACGTTTCAAACTAACTAAAAAGGAAGAAGTAAAAAAAATGAAACCCAGAAAAGTGGAAATCGCATGATATATTCCTCTTTGTAAGTAGCCCTCCTGTCTAACATGAATGCTAATATTAAAGAGCCCACAGGAGGGCTCTTTTTTTTTAGAACGCTCTATGTGGGCTCCTGAATCTTGGTTGAATTGTTCACCACCCTAACCGGGCTTTATTCCTTGCGTTTAGGAGGCAATACTTCCTCCGGGAAAGGGAATAAAATGGTAGAATTCTTCTCTGCAGCAATATTAGATAAGGTTTGATACAGTCTGAGTTTAATGGCAGAAGGCGATTGGTCTATTTTTTTTCCTGCTTTAAGAAGCATATCAGCAGCCTGATCCTCGGCCTGGGCTAAAATAATACGTGCCCTTCTCGAGCGTTCTGCTTCTGCCTGGTTGGCCATCATACGCCTCATATTTTCTGGCAACTGGATGTCCTTAATCTTCACATCAATAATTTCAATTCCCCAGCGCTTAGTCTCACCTTCTACAATGGTCTTTATGTTTTTTCCCATTTCCTCTCTTTTGGAAAGAATAGTATCTAATTCAACCTTTCCACAGACATCCCTTAGAGCTGCTTGTGATAACTGGGTGATTGCAAAAGAGTATTCCTCTACTTCCAATACAGCCTTTTCAGGATCTGTGATCTGAAAAAAGACGACTCCATCTATGCTGCAAGGTACGTTGTCTTCGGTCATCACTTCCTGAGAAATGATCTTAATGGTGATCACCCTGATATCTACTTTCTGAATGGTCTCAACGAACGGAATGATCCATCTAAAACCGGGTTGTAAGGTTTTAACATATTTTCCGAATCGGAACTTCAGAGCTCGTTTATATTCAAAAACGATCCGTATCCCGGCAACCAGAAAAAGAACAAGGATCAATAAAAAAAACAACATTGGGTTCATGAGCTATAATTTTTAGGTTAGGATTAAATTTTCTGACTATTCTATAAATACGTTATTTGCCGTACTTCCTTTAAGGTACGAAAAATAGCGCCGTAAATACCCTTACAAATTCTCTTTATGAAAGCTTAGCAAAGGTATTTTTATAACAGATTTCATTTGTTTTACAACATCTTTATGCCAAATACTGCTCATAAGGCCATGGTCTTCCCTTTCGAGCATAGCAAGTAATGATGGTTTTTCTTCCTCAACATAGGCTTGCAAAGAGGTATTGATATTTTCTGCGAATATGAGTTCAAATTTAATTTTGGGATAGGAAACTTTATTTCCTAACATTTCCTTGAACCACGCCATTTGATCTTCCCCCGCATATTCACTTTTAGGAGAAACATGAAGTAGCTGTATCAAAGCGTTAAACGGTTCTGCAAGGGCTACCAGCTTTCGTATGGCTAAAACATCAGCCTCCTCGAAGGCCGTTGCATATACGATCTTCTCAATTGGCTTTGTATGCGCCTTATTTGGAACCATAATTAATGGCACATAAGAGTTATTGATCAGCGTAGAAGCGGTACTTCCTATGAAAAGGTCTTTTAGTAGTGTACTTCCTTTGGTGCCAATAATAACAAGATCGGCATTGATCTTTTCCGCGTTTTCGAGAATTCCTATTGATGAGATGCCATGCTCACTTACGATCAATGATATACCCAGGTCCTCAGGGTATTTCCCCAGATGTTTTTTATAGAATTGGGACAGTTTGGTATTGTTCTCCTTGAGGACTGCCTCCTCCTTTCGGCTATATGAAATGCTTACAGTACTCATGAAGGTCGGATTCATATCAAAAACATGTAACAGGTAAAGTTTAGCTTTAAACTGAACACGCAGCATTTCAGAAAATTTTAGAGCCGCAATAGAATTGTCTGAAAAGTCTGTGGCATACAAAAGCGTTTTCATGGAATATCTATTTAAAATTCACTTTATGAATCTATTCAAATAAAATTGTCTATAAAATGATACTTATCATGTTCCGGAGATTTACCTTTTAAAAAGCAAGAATAGCTATTCGGAATGCGTATTCCATCGACAAAACCGTCCTTATCCCTTTCAAACTCAGGCTGCGCTCTGTTGGAATTATATCATACACTTCAAATTAAGCAAGGCTATTTGATCAGAATTAAAATACATGTGTAACCTAGGTTACTCGCCAACAACTGAAGTCTTTATATATTTAATAGCATTATTGGAGAAGCATGGAATAAAGTTGATGATCGAATAGTATAGAAGAGCCAAATACCGGAAGATTTAGATACTATTGCGGTCACACCAGATACAAAACAGGATAATATATGTGCGATAAGCCTTCTTTAGAAGTATCGATATTGTTTTTTGGTTGGATTGAAGTAGGGAGCAATTACTAAATAGATCATTGCTCCCTTTTCATTATTAGTAAATTTAAAATTAAAGTAAAATGTCATTATTTAATACACTATTTAGATCTAGGTCTGTCACCAGCGAGAATGTGGAAGTATTGGCGGTTGAGGATTTTAAAAAAGCTGTACACAGGAACAAAGTACAGTTGGTGGATGTAAGAACCCCCAGGGAATTTAAAGGTGGACATATTGCCAGGGCCATTAATATAAATTATTATACGGGGGATGCTTTTTACAGGGAAATGGAAAAAATGGATAAAACCAAACCTCTTTATCTGTATTGCCGTTCTGGGAATAGAAGCAATAAGGCAGCTCATCAATTAGCAGCAAGAGGATTTGAAAAGGTGTACGACCTTAAAGGGGGTATCTTGCGCTGGAAGTAAAACGTGACCATTACACTTTGTGACTGATTATGAAATCTAACTAACACGGACTTTCTTTAACTTATATTATGCGCTATCTGGCTTTTTTTCTTGGCATCTTCCTCAGTCTTTCATGTAAAGATTCTCAAAAAGGATATCGGACTGTTGATGAACTTTCTACTGAGGTAATAGTGGAAGGGTCCGCAGTTGAAGGAAGAAAAATAGTAGAGAGTGAATGTTATATATGCCACAATCCTGCAGCTTCTCAAGCAACAATGATAGCACCGCCCATGGTTGCTGTGAAAAGGCACTATATTGATGAAAATACGAATAAAGAAGATTTCACCAGAGCCATGATCAACTGGCTCAATGATCCACAACCAGAAAAGTCCAGAATGCGTGGTGCCCTCAGGAGATTTGGGGTGATGCCCTATCAGCCGTATTCTGAGGAATCCATAAGGGCAATAGCAGACTATTTGTACGTTTCAGAACTGCCGCAACCAGATTGGTTTGAAGAACATTTCCAAAAAGGTCATGGCCAGGGCAAAGGAATGGGTAATGGACAGGGAATGGGTAAGAAGAGAGCACAAATAGAAGATGAAACCTATGAAGGCGTAGCTCCTTACTACAGTGAAAAAGGAATGGAAATAGCGATGGCCACACAGGGGGTTCTTGGCAAAAACCTGATGCATGCAATTCAGGAGAAAGGCACCGCGGGAGCCATAGATTTTTGTAAGACCCGGGCGAGCAGACTTACAGACAGTATGGGCATCATGAAGAATGTCCTGATAAAACGTATTTCAGATAAACCAAGAAATCCATCGAACCAGGCAAGCGAAGAAGAGCAGGGTTTTATGACCGCCTTTAACAGGCAGATTGAGAATAAGGGTGATATCCGATCTATAACGAAACAAGCGGATGATGAGGTCTACTTTTATTACCCTATTGTTACTAATGCTATGTGCCTGCAATGTCATGGGTCGCCCAATAAGGAAATTACAACACCTGTTTTAGATACTTTGAGAGCATTATATCCACAGGACAAGGCTATAAATTATGATATAGAACAGTTACGGGGTATGTGGCGTATTCAATTTGCGATAGAACCCGTAGAATAGCAGTTTTGTTTTAAATTTGTTATGGTATTAGGCAGCTATCCACTCTAAATTTACTGTTTCTTATGAGAAACATACTTTTCATTTGTGCGCTTTTAATTGTCATACAGGCATGCAGACAGCAAAAAAATATGGAGTTTCCAAATGAGACTACGTCCGATGTGGAAACCTTAAACACAGAGGTGTCTCATTGGGAGTATGAGGGTGAGGCAGGTCCCGAACATTGGGCAATGATAGAGGAGTATTCAGATTGTGATGGTCTGGATCAATCACCTATCAACATTGTTAATTATGACAGGGGGATAAGCAAGGGATCATTGCAAATTTTCTATGCAGACAGCACCCACATTTATAATGTGGTGAACAATGGTCACACCATCCAGTATAATTTTGCAGAAGGGGATTATATAATGCTGGAAGAGGAGCGTTTCGACTTAAAACAATTCCATTTCCATGAACCCGCCGAACATTTGATCGAAGGAATTCGTTATCCTATGGTCATCCATCTGGTGCACCGGAGTGCAACCGGAGATTACGCCGTACTTGCTGTAATGGCGAAGGAAGATAAAAGCAGTGAACCTTTTGATTTTTTAGAACGCTACCTGCCCATTCAACAGGGAGACACAATATTGGTAGACCTTGCTTTTGACATGAACCTTAATTTACCTGAGGTCAGGGCTTATTTCAGCTATACAGGATCTCTGACCACACCGCCTTGTACTGAAAACGTGAAATGGTTCATTTTCAGGGATCCGATCACTGTATCCCTGGAACAGGTAGAAGTTCTAAGAAAACTAATGCCGCTGAACAATTACCGAAATGAACAGGATCGGAATAACAGGATTATTTTGCTTTCTGAATAGTAGTTGCAGTTGAAAAAGTAAAAACTAGAAAGACCTCAAAAATGAAACATATTGGCCTAATTGGGGGAACCTCCTGGCATTCTACCATTGTATATTACCAACTTATCAATGAAATGGTGGGAGAGGCTATCGGTACTCAAGGCAACCCTGAATTACTCATATACAGCATCAATATTGAACTAATGCGCGAGCAGAATGCGGAAAAGATCAATAAAAAGTACCTGGAGGTGGCTCAATTATTAGAAAATGCAGGCGCAAAGGCCCTGGTCATCTGCGCCAACACTCCTCATATGACCTACGATCATGTTCAGCCAAAAATCGGGATCCCTATCCTTCATATAGCAGAGGCAACGGCTAGGGAAGCTGTACGTCTTGGTGTTAAAAAAGTAGGTCTCTTGGGAAACAGACCAACCATGACACTTGGGTTTATACCGGAATTCTTAAAGGATCATTATAATATTGAAACTATCATCCCTGAAGGCGAGGGATTGATGCAATCTCATCACTACGTTTCAAAAGAATTAACCCAGGGTAAGTTCACAGAGGAGGCCAGGACGTTTTATCTGGATCAAATTAATCTATTGAAGGCTCGCGGTGCGGAGGCTATTGTGTTGGGATGTACCGAACTACCCATATTGTTGGCGTCAGACAATGCTGATATACCTATGTTGGCAACGACCACCCTTCATGCGAGGATGGCCGCCAACTTTATTTTGGAAAATTCTTAGCAGAAAATCAATTTTCTTTTTTGGGTTTTACAAAGCCATACGCGTTCTGGTGAAGGAAATCCTGAGGGAATTTATCATCTCCCGGAAAACCTAATGGCACCTTGCCGCTCTCTTCAGGGATATAGTTGGTCTTAAAAATATAATCCCACAGACTCAGACTAATTCCAAAATTTACACCAAAGGAACCTTTGGGTAGTACATAGGCATGATGGTACAAGTGCATCACGGGATTGTTGAAAATATAGCGTAAAGGTCCCCATGTTATTTTCACATTAGAATGATTTAAATGACCTATTGCAATGGCTACAAAGTGAACAATGTAAGCCTGAGAAGGTTCAAATCCTCCTAAGATCATGACTCCAAATACTTTCAGGGGTTTGTACAGGATATTTTCCATCCAATGGTATCGAAGGTGTGCCGCAAACCCCATTTCCTTAACAGAATGATGCACCTTGTGGAAATTCCATAGAAAGCTGTACTTGTGTAAAAGGATGTGCGTGAACCATTGAACAAAATCTAGTACAATAAAAAAGATCAGTAACTGAGCCCACATTGGCAAGGTAGAAAGGTCAATGATAGACAGACTTTTTGCAGTGATCCCTATATCTTTAAACAAAACTTCAAGCATTTTATAAAATCCACTGATCGCGATGGCGAACATGAAAAAGTTGAAGAACATATAAAAGGCATCTAACCAAAAATCTTTTCGAAAGATCGATTGCTCTTTTCTCCAGGGGAATACGATCTCCAGAAACCATGCAAAGAGGGAAATGGCGATCAACCCCCAAAAATAATTCGTGTACCAGGGAACATCAAAAATGATCGATTTCCATGTCCATGATACGCTGCCGTTAAAGGCACTCACAAAAGCATTCCAATAATTTTCCATAGTTTAATTTTTTACAAAAATAATAGAATCGGTTTCAAAAGGGAGGTTGTCATCATAACTCCATTCCACCCAGGAACCGTCATAGTTAAATACATTCTTATAATCCAATAATTGTGTCAATACAAAAGTTGTATGGGAAGACCGCACACCCGTGTGGCAATAGACGATGATCGTATCTTCCCGGGAGGCACCTATTTTCCCATATATTTTTTCCAGTTCGGTTATCGGTTTAAAGGTGTATGAATTCCCGTAGTCCACTGCTTCGGCCCAATCAATATTGATACTTCCTGCGATCCTTCCTGGTTTTGCAGCGCCCTCCTTCAATTTGCGACCTTCATATTCTTCTTTGCTTCTGGCATCGATTAGAAATGGGTTGGACGCATCTGATGATATCAATTTCAATAACTTTTCTTTAGAGATCGCCAGGGGTTTATCCGGTTGATCTGTAAAGTGGAAAATAGTTTCATCTTTTTCAGGTATGTCAGTACTTAAGGCGCCACCCATTTTTTTCCAATGATCTATTCCTCCATCCAGCAGGTAAACCTGTTCAAAATTATAGAGATGAAGTAGCCACCATAACCTCGAGGCGTCCGATGAGCCTTTATCATCGTATACCACCAGGGTAGCCTTTTCTGAGATCCCTTCTTTTCCGAGTCGTTCAGCAACCCTTGTTCTGCTGACACGCATCCCTTTAAAAGGTAAACTGTTATCTTGAAAATCGTTCCTGTATAAATTAATGGCTCCTGGTAAATGTCCTTTGGCATAAGCTTCCCGATCCCGGAAATCGATGATTGCGATCGCGGGGTCTTTCGATTTCAAAAGGGGACTATTATACGCGATCAAACGACTGTTCGAAAGCACTTCCTCCTTAGACTCATACGAGCTATTTTCCTTGCAAGAGACCAGCTGAATTGCAAAGAGGACCAATAAAAGGCTATTCCGTAAGATCATACCAGCTGATATTTCTTAATATTTCTCTCCTACCTTTCTTTTGTGGAGGATAATTGGTTACAAGGTAATTCACAATGATCTCCTCATTTTTCCCAAGATCCCAAAGGTTCTGTGTTTCTTGCATCCATTGTATGGTCGCTTTCCAGCGCTCCTCATTCATTCTGTTCTGAATGACTAATTGGGCAGAATGGCAATTAGTACAGTTGTTCACAACGGTCATTAAGCCTTCGGCATCCTTAAATCCTGTACGTACATGGATTCCATTCTCTATTTTGTCAAAGTCTTCTTCCGAAGGTACCGCCACATACTCTTCCACCGGTGCAGGTCCAGTAAAGAAGGAGAGCGTAGGATCTGAGACAAGGTAAATTATGGTCAGCGCAGTTACTGCAAAAAGCACCATCAAGGTGGATAAAAGCCGGTAAATGCTTTTGACCTGGGATTTAAATTTATCGTGTTCTTCCATCCTTAGGTAACCTTGATAGCAATTCTGTGAGAGGCATTATTCAAATATCCTTTTGGGTTCCATCCCGGTAGTAACATGGGCTGACTGTTCCCATTAGCATCTGTTGCTCTCGCCCATACCTCGTAATATCCTTTCTTTGGAAAGGAAATGGAGGCCGTAAAATTCTGCCAGGCCAACCTGTTCTTTGGTTTTGCAATGGGGCAGTTTTGCCATGTAGCACCAAAATCGATAGAATATTCCATTTTGGCCACTTCCAGTTCACCTGCCCAGGCATGGCCCCTGATATTCAATTTTTGCCCTTCTTTTATCATTGCCCCGGTACGAGGATAGGTGATCAGCGATTTTACAGGCATGGACTCTATAATGCACATATCTTCGTCCTTCACTTTTTCCCCGGGAGCTACAGGATTACATGGCACTCTGTAGGCATCCCCTGTCATCTTTGTCCCATCATGTACACGGTCGCGAATGCTAATACGTTGTAACCACTTACCAGAGACCGATGCAGGCCACCCCCCGGCTACCAATCGTAAGGGGTATCCATGGGCCAAAGGAATATCCTGGCCATTCATTTTAAAGGCTATCAGTGTTTCATCCTGTAGTGCTTTTGCCATGGGAGCACCTCTAGAAATAGGCTCCTTTTCTGGGTCTCTGCTGAGATGAACATCTGCAGCATGGTAACCAATATAGATGGCTTTGTCTGTATAACCTGCGTCCTCTAATACATCACGCAAGCGAACGCCTGTCCATGTAGCACAGGAGACGGCCCCTACTGTCCATTGATTCCCTTTGGCGGGTGGATCAAATTCACTTCGCCCGTTGCCCCCACACTCTAAGGTTAATTGATATGTGTACGATTTAAATTTTGATTTTAATTCCGCCAGTGTATAGGTCTTTTTAGTTTTTACTGCTTCACCATCAATGGTCAAAGTCCAGGTAGATACATCAATATCTTCCGGGATCAGCCCGTTGTTTCTAATGAACATAAATTTATTGGGCGTTATATCATCATCTAATAAATGGGCTTTTGCCTCAATGTTCCAGGGCTTGTCATTCAGCACTTCCATGCCTTTATCCTTTTTAAATAAGGTAAAAGGGTCAGGATCTTGTAAAAGCAGGGGAGAATATCCTTTCGGGATCATAGACCCAAATACAATATCGGTCCCAATAAGGGCGGTCAAAGAACTGAGGGCAGCTCTTGAAAGGAAAAGGCGTCGCTTCATACAAAAACAATTACAGTAATTTTCTAATTTATAAAGTTATGAATAATACGTTCTACGAAAAGTAACTCTTGTTACAATTCTGCGTTTTTTAATGATCCCCGTACGTTCATAAAGTAGAATTGAGAGCTTTGAATACATTCATGTATCTTTAGAATAAATTAGTCTATCTATGATAGTACATCATTTTGAAGATCAAAATTCGCTCTTAAATCAATTCATGGCTGAGATACGGGATGAGGTCATTCAAAAAGATAAGATGCGTTTCCGTCGGAATATTCAAAGAATGGGAGAGATCTTGAGTTATGAACTGAGCAAATCCCTTGAATATAGGACTAAAACAGTTAGAACGCCCTTCGGTTCAAAAGACATAAGAATCCCTTCAGATCAGTTTGTACTTTGCTCTGTGCTCCGAGCTGGTCTGCCGTTGCATCAGGGCCTCCTCAATTATTTTGACCATGCCGAAAATGCGTTCATTTCTGCATACAGGCACCATCCGGGTGGAGGAGATGCGTTTGAAGTGATCGTTAAATATTTTGCAGCCCCGGATCTTAATAACAAGATCCTAATACTAACAGATCCTATGCTGGCCACCGGGAGGACCTTAGAAAATGTACTAAAAGCCCTAAAAGAACATGGCGAACCCAAACAGATCCATATCATATCAGTGATTGGTTCCAAGGATGGTGTACATCATGTTTCCTCTGTTTTTCCTGAAACTACACATTTGTGGATCGCTGCCATTGATGACCAACTTACCAGCAAAGGCTATATCATCCCAGGACTGGGGGATGCCGGCGATCTTGCCTTCGGTACAAAATTGTAATTTATTTTGGTCTTTTTTGGCAGAAAAAGATCCTTTTTAAAGCCAGATCAGCAGTTATGAGAGTATAATAACTTTTGATAACTTTGAGGTACTATTTAGTAGTGAATGGGTTACATTTATGCCCTGAATTTTAAGGAAGTTTGTGATATGTCAGAAAAAATAGAACGATTAAAAACACTTATTTTAGGATCGGGCCCTGCGGGGTATACCGCGGCAATTTATGCAGCAAGGGCAGATCTTAAACCGGTTATGTATACAGGGATGGAACCCGGAGGGCAATTAACCACTACCACAGAAGTTGACAATTTCCCAGGGTATCCTGAAGGTATTGATGGCCCCACAATGATGGTACAATTACAACAACAGGCCGAGCGTTTTGGAACAGAGGTACGCATCGGGATGGCTACTGCGGTGGAGTTTAGTACAAAAAAAGGAGGAATTCATAAGGTAACTATTGATGATTCCAAAATAGTTGAAGCCGAAACTGTCATCATTTCAACCGGCGCCACAGCTAAATACCTGAATATTCCCAGTGAACAACGTTTGCGGGGAGGCGGGGTTTCTGCTTGTGCAGTTTGTGATGGCTTTTTCTACAAAGGACAGGAAGTTGCCATTGTAGGTGGGGGTGACACAGCCGCAGAGGAGGCTTCTTATCTGGCCAATATTTGTAAAAAGGTAACCATGCTCATTCGTCGTGATGAAATGAGGGCTTCCAAAGCGATGCAACACCGGGTGCAAAGTTTACCAAACATAGATATTCGATTCAATACTGAGGTGGACGAGATCCTTGGCGAACAGGTAGTTGAAGGTTTGCGGATGGTTAATAATCAAACTGGTGAAAAAGAGGAAATTCCCATTACCGGATTTTTCGTTGCTATTGGTCATAAACCCAATACAGATATATTCAAGGGGCAACTTGAAATGGATGATACCGGTTATTTGATCACCAAAGGTAAAACTACCAAGACCTCTAAACCTGGGGTTTTTGCCAGCGGTGATGTTCAGGATAAGGAATACAGGCAAGCAGTAACGGCAGCAGGAACCGGATGTATGGCTGCTCTAGATGCAGAGCGGTATCTGGCAACGATAGAAGCACCTGCCGAAGTGAATTAATGGAACAATATTATACGTAGATAATAAAAAAAACCCCGATCAAATCGGGGTTTTTTTATGTGTTCAACGAAACCTTAATCGATACGAATATAATTTTCCGAAAAAGTAGGATTTCCATCCTGATCCATCGAGATCTGACTATACGTATTATCCTTTAAATCTAGTTTAAATTCAAAGACACGCATTGTGTCCAGTGCCTGCATCATTTCAAAATCTCCATATTCGATGGTTTCATGGAGTTCATCTTCTGTAAGATGATATGAACCATAACCAAATCTGCCTTGTTTATCGCCCGGTACCCAGCGAGACCACATGATCTTGCCATTGTAATAGATTTTAACCTGCCTGTAACCCGGGGCTTTGGCCACTGTGTCTATGACATCACCATTCCAATTAGAAAAACTTTGTAATTCCCAGACCCCTTGCATGGAGTGCATCGTATTTGGTTTAGACGATAGTACCGTTGCGGCAAGAATTAAAATAATAGCCAGGCCGGCGATCTTCATTGTATTTCTCATAGTTGAATTATTTAGTGCTTCAAGAATGACAATTAAGATACAATATTTTTGTTAATTTTTTTATGTAATTATAAATAATTGAAATTTTACAAAAGCGTAGGTTTTCAAAAAACTTTATTCAAAAGTATTCAGTGCTTCACACAGGAAGATAATATCCCCATTGGTATGGGCAGCTGTTAAAACAATTCTGTTGGTGGCAAAAGTGTCCTCATTAGGATACCTGAAATCTGTAATAATGATTTTATGCTGCTTTAAGTGGTTTGTAAGTTGTGTGTCCGAAAAACCAAACACAGGATACGCTGGCATAAAGTTCAATCGCTTTGAATTGATGATATTGGATAAAAATATCTTAATGTTATCCTGTAGCAATCTGCGTTTTTTAGCATACAGTTCCCTGGCTTCCATAAAATGTCCTAGATAAAAGGGCGCTGCCGGGCTGGCCCCTCCAAAAAAATTAGATGACTTCATTTCTTCAATTCGTTCTGTTTTTCCAAATACTGCCCCGGCTTGCAAGCCCAGAGCTTTGCCCAGCGAAGCACAAACAACAAATTCTAGACATGGCATGGAGGATAAGTATCTGAAAACACCGGCTCCTTCTTCCCCTACGATCCCAATGCCATGGGAGTCATCAACTACAAGAATACATGAGGCTAAAGGCAGGGTTCTGAGAATTTCAAAATCGGGATAGTTGCACCCAGAAAAATCTATAGCATCCAGAAATATGACTGGCGTCTCTTTTCTCTTTTTATCGAAGTGTTCTCTCAGTGCAATGTTTAAAGTGGTGTAGGTTGTGAATGGTTTGGCATTTGTTCTAAAGAGCGCAGAATGACTGTTTGGGGCATAGAATAATTTGTATTGGTTGGAATTAAAGTGGTTGGCTACCAATTGTCCCGCTAAATATCCTGAAGACATTGTGAGGCAGGCTTCACTTCCTACCCAGTTAGCCATATATGATTCTGCTTCATCATAAATAGAAAATTGCACATTCGATCTCCTGGAAGCACCATAGTTAGAACCATATTGCCTGACCGAGCGCAGCACCAGATCTCGAAATTCCGGATCTGTGTGTACTCCTAAATAGGATGTGCCACCAAAGTATAGGAAGGATGTACCGTTTACGTTCACCATTCTTCCCGGATATTCAGATACCTCTACTTTCATGATTTCAACCTTATACCACTACCACCTGTAGCAGGGAATTTAATACTTGCATTGTTCAATATCTCTATCCCCGTTGCAATATCGTTCGTGATTAATAATGGTCCATCCATATCAACATAATCTAATTGAGGCAATAACTGGCCTATGGCTGAGATTCCTACGGTAGATTCTGTCATGCAGCCAACCATGATCTTTAGCCCCAGTTTTTTGCCTCGCTTAATCATGCGCAGTGCCGGCGTAAGCCCACCACATTTGGTAAGTTTAATGTTGATCCCATTAAAATGCAAGGCACAATGGTCAACATCTGCTTCAACAAGGCAACTCTCATCTGCGATAACTGGAAGCACAGAATGATGGGCAACCTTCTCCATACCGCTCCAATCATCAGCTTTCAGGGGTTGTTCAATAAATTCAACACCTAGTTCTTTAAGGGTAGGAGCTATGGCTATTGTCTGCGCCGCAGACCAGGCTCCGTTTGCATCTATTCTAAAAATAGCATTACTGTGTTTTCGTAGTTCCCGGACAATATCCACATCTTCCTTGGTTCCCAATTTGATCTTGTAAATGGGCCATGGTGTTTCCTTCATTTTTTCAACCATCTTTTCAATGGTATCTATTCCAATGGTGTAATTCGTTTTAGGATAGCTTTTATTGGAAGTGCCCCAAAGTTCATATAAGGGTTTATTCCTGAGTTTCCCATATAGATCGTGAGCCGCAAGGTCTAAAGCACATAATGCAAAGGAACTCAGTTCTTTTTTAGATAGCCATGTATGAAATACTTCGGGTTCTGAAAACGGATACTTCTCTATCTCGGATCTAAGGGCTTCAATTTCCTTTTGCAGGCTTTTCAAGGTATGTCCATAATATGGATTGGATGTGGCTTCTCCGTAGCCTGTTTTACCTTGATACCCAAGGTGTACAATAAGTGTGTCCTGGGTAATATGTGACTCCCTCGAAATTGTAAAGGTGTGTTTAAGTTGGAGTTTGTGAGAGCTAAGCTTAAGTTGCATGGGTGAAATTTATCCCTAAGATAAACAAAGCGGTTCAACACAGATAAAAACCCTGAAGGAATATTCAGGGTTAATAATCATGGTTGGAAATTGGTATAGTTAGTTTCTACGGACACTGCCAGAATAGGATTTGTTTTTCTGTACATCCGGGTTGCCGGCATATGATATATCGGCTCCACTGCTGGCATCGGCTATCAGCCTCTCGGAGACATTGACCGAAATGTCAGCTCCGCTGCTGGCATCTGCATGACAGGTACGCACAGCAAAATCTTTTGCTCTGATATCCGAACCGCTACTCGCATCCGCATAAAATACTACCGCTTCGCCTTCTAATCTTATGCCTGCCCCACTGCTGCTGTCTGCATCTACTTCTTCTGCTACCAGGGCTATTTTCATTCCTGCTCCACTGCTGGCGTCCAATGATATATTGTTGGCTCTGATCACATTTTGCGTAACAAGATCGGCCCCACTGGAAGCACGGAGGCTGGTTACAGATGGTAAGGAAACATGGATCCTCTTGGTGGCCCTGCCAATATTCTCTATGGCGTGGATCTTAAGTTTCCCATTCTTAATGTCAGTACCAATGAGATCAATAATGTTCTCATCGGCTTCTACTTCAATGGCGTAATCATCTCCCTGGGTTACATACACATCTAAACCTTCAGATGCAGATATTTCCGTGAATTCCTCATACACTTCTCTTTCTTCTTTGGCTACTTCTCCGTTACCTCTCTTTCCTGAACCAAAATTCATATCGAAAGCACAGGAAGATAAGAAAAGGGCCATTAGTACGGCAATTGCAATTCTAGCTAGTGTTGTCATGATGTTACTTTTTATTCGGAATGATATTTTATTCCTTTAGATTGTTAGTAATTATTGTTAGGTCAAATATATTTTCTAATTGGTACTTCGGGTAGTTTCAAATACCCAATTGTTGATAAATATGGATGAATTGTCATTCTATCGCCCACCGTCATCAGATTTGATCTCAACTCCGTTCTCATCGATCTTTAATTTGAAGGAATCACCACCATCCTTAATATCGATATCAACTCCTTCTTGATCAATAATGATGCGACCTTCATCGTCATCATTCCATCGTACTCCTTTTGAATTTTCAGAACAATCCAGGCATTCCAATTCCCCATTATTCCCCATTAACCATAGATGATCCACGATATCTCCGCGGTACATGTCCCTGTCGTAGCGCGTAACTCTTCCCATATAGCGACGCATTCCGGCATCAAATTTCAGATAAGTTCCGGCAGGTACGGATAGGGTTACCCGCACCTCCTGATCTCTTACCTTATTTTTAATGGCTGTGTAAAGATAATTGCTCACAGAAAGTGTGTTTCCCTCGAGCGTGTAGCTATATTGAATGTTGCCTGCACGTTCCCTGGCGTCGGAGGTGGAACTGCCATTGGCATCTTTCCTGATCCTAATATAGGAAAGGGAGTCACTAGATTTAGATATATCGAAGCGAATGTCGTCCGTGAACAGCACGCGCTCTCCATTTTCATCGTAACTTAAGGTCATATTATTGATCCCTATATCTTCCTGATTATCAAAGAGTTCACCGCTTGTAGCCCTTATCAACAGCGTGTCCTGAGCTGCAGGAAAATATAAGGTTTCCTTTACCGTAGTGCTGCCAGAGTACGCATGGGCCGCAGCTTCTTTTATACCGAAGACGATCAGACTAATAATGGAGATCAACCACAGACCCAGCAAGGAAAATTTGATAACGTTTCCAATAGACTTCAGATTATTTACCAGGATTTTCAAGCCCAGATAAAGCAGGAAAAAGAATGGGATACCCACGGCAAAGAATGTGAGCAGGGAGATCAACCAAACCGGTGCCCCTGTAGCATTTACCATTTCGTAGAAATCAATACCGGGAATATGAATCACATCTAGAATTCCTACGGTAAACATCCCAATAAACAATCCGATAAGGGTAGCGGCTCCCGTTATGATCAAGATGATCCCAATGAATTTCGCAAAAACCTTGAAGCAGAACATAATAAAGCTGGCTAAGGCATCAAAAAATGTACGACCACTGCTTTTTACCTTGTTACCCATTTTATCATAATCTACCCCTTTTACCTTTTCGGCAACATCCTCATATCCTTCCTTGATTTTTTTTTCAATGTTGCTAATATTGACAGGTTTCCCTTTCATATCTAGCTTTTGGGAGGTAGTGGCTGCCTCTGGTACCAAGATCCACAGCAGGATGTAGGCTATAAAACCAAATCCGGTAAAGATGGCCAGGAATATAAATATGAGTCGAATCCAAAGGGAATCAATTCCAAAATAGTGTTCTAATCCGGCACAGACCCCACCTAGGTACTTATTATCTATATCCCGATACAATTTCTTGGTGCGCGTAGTCTCAGCTGGACCCGACTTAGGAGCATCTTCGAAGATATCTTCATCTACCTGGTAGTCCTCGGGTTGCCCCATAACTTTGATCACGGCATCTACCTCTTTCATGGTAATGACCTGACGATCACTCTCCATTCTTTCCTGAAATAGTTCGGCGATACGGGCTTCAATATCAGCAATGATCTCCTCGCTACCAGTTGTTCCTGAGAAGGACCTTTTTATGGCCTCCAAATACCGTTGTAGTTTCTTAAATGCCTCTTCATCAATATGAAAAAGGACATTGGCAAGATTTATATTGACTGTTTTGTTCATTTTTTCGTTTTTTTAGCGTTGGTAACCAAATTCACGGCATTTCTTAATTCGTCCCAGGTTGTATCCAATTCTTTAAGGAACATTTTACCGGTTTCTGTAAGCCCATAATATTTTCTGGGCGGCCCGGAAGTAGATTCTTCCCAGCGGTAATTCAGCAATCCCGCATTTTTCAATCTGGTAAGCAGTGGGTAGATAGTACCTTCCACTACCAGCATTTTTGCGTCTTTTAGCGTGTCCAGAATTTCAGAAGTATACTTATCTTCCTCTTGCAGGATAGATAAGATACAATATTCTAGCACCCCTTTACGCATCTGTGCTTTTGTGTTTTCTATGTTCATAATTTTAACTTCTGTTGCATGCTATCCGGTGATGAGCCGAATTTTTTAGCACTGGGTTAACTGTTCGTTTTTTGATGGTTCATTTGATGTTCTGTACTGATGATCGATTGATGAATAAACTGCTTCAGAATTATTTACTTTATAAAAGGTATGGTTATGGGGTATTTAAATACCTGTCCCTCATTGGTTCGTAAGGTAGCCAAGATGGTGTATACCACATTGACAATAAATAGTGCCACTGGTATAATTCCGGCCAAGCCTAATGGCCAGATTCGGCGAAAAGGAAAATCGGCCCAATTTAAATTAACGTTTACTCCATTAAAGCGATTCCAATCTCCCCAGTTCATAAATCCATGTTCAAAAAAATCAGGAAAGAAGCCAAAGAAAAAAGGAATGGAGATTACGCCAAAAACAATGGAATACAGAAATAAGCTGATCTGAAAGTTAAGTGCCTGCTTTCCATTATAGTCAACATAGGCTGAGTCATTGCGGTTGGCAAGCCAAAATACAAGTGGTAACAAGATGTTGCCAAAAGGAACAAAGAACCTGCTAAAGGTGGATGCATGAATCGCCGCCGACAAGTTTTTTTCGTGTTTTGATAAGGTTTCTGCCATGACATATTAGTTTCTTATGCAAATATATATCTAAAAGAAGGTATTATGCAAAACATAGTACTATAATTTAACATATATTTAACATTATATAATTAAAGAATTTTGGGTACTTTTAAGCCCAAATAGTGGGTCTAATGGGTGCTAATGTCACTAAAATCAATGCTTTTCTGTTTTTCAAATTACCTGCTGCGTGGTGGTGCGGTGTGCGATTGAGAGCCATTGATGAAGATAAGGCAGTGGTCACCGTAACACACAGGTGGGTTAATCAGAATCCTTTCAGATCAATGTTTTGGGCGGTACAGGGCATGGCTGCCGAATTAAGTACGGGTGTTATGGTGAGTCGTCATATTCGTCAGAGCGGAAAACCTATTTCCATGCTTGTGATTAATAATAAAGGTTCCTTTACTAAAAAGGCCACAGGGAGAATAACCTTTACTTGTACAGACGGTCATAAAATTCGTGAAGCTTTGAACAAAACGATCACAACAGGGGAGGGGCATACCTTTTGGATGAATTCTAAGGGCCTCAATGAGGAAGGGACTACGGTATCTGAATTCAGTTTTGAATGGACTGTTAAAGTAAAGTCGAATTGAGTAACATTAAATTAGTAGCTCCGAAAAGCTGATGGATCCTAGCATTATATTCAAAGAAGTACAACGCTTTAGACAGCTGTGGTTGTGGCTGTTGTTGGGCGGCATCACTATGATCCCTGTCTATGGAATCTTTCAGCAGATGGTATTGAATGAACCATTTGGAGATCAACCGACCTCCGATATTGGACTTATCATAATTTTTGTACTGAATGTGGGAATATGTGTCTTTCTTTGGATGATACAACTAAAAACCACCATCACCAAAGAGGAAATAGTCATCAATTACCCACCGCTTGCCAAAAAACGGTTTCTCTGGAGCGAGATAGAAAAGGCAGAAATAGTGCAATACAGTCCCCTTATAGGCTATGGTCTTAGGATCTGGACTTCCTATGGCACCGTCTACAATGTAAAAGGTAACAGAGGTCTTTTCCTGATTCTGAAAAATGGAAAGAAATATATGATCGGGACACAACGCCACAGGGAATTGGAGGACATCATTAAATCGCTACTCAAATAATTTGTAACAAAATATCAGCTAACACCACTAACATATAAACCTAATTATAAGACCATGAATGCACACGAAATAGACTACCAAATTTTTGGAGAAGAAATGCAATATGTTGAGATAGAACTAGATCCGCAGGAAGCCGTAGTGGCAGAAGCCGGCAGTTTTATGATGATGGAGAATGATATTAAGATGGATACCATCTTTGGGGACGGCTCCAATCAGAATAAAGGCGTTCTGGGTAGCTTACTCTCTGCCGGGAAAAGGATACTTACCGGAGAAGGACTTTTTATGACCTCCTTCCTCAATGCAGGGCAGGGAAAAAAACATATATCCTTTGCTTCTCCCTATCCGGGAAAGATCTTACCCATAGATCTCTCTGAGAACCAAGGAAAATTCATTTGTCAAAAAGATGCCTTTTTGTGTGCTGCACAAGGTGTTTCCGTTGGGATAGAATTTTCAAAAAGACTCGGAAGAGGATTATTTGGAGGGGAAGGGTTTATTATGCAAAAGTTGGAAGGCGATGGTATGGCCTTTGTACATGCTGGGGGTACCCTGGCTGTAAAAGAACTGGGTCCCGGGGAAGTACTCAAAGTAGATACGGGGTGTATCGTTGGGTTTACCAAGGACGTGGATTATGATATTGAATTCGTGGGAGGCATAAAGAATACGCTATTTGGTGGTGAAGGATTATTTTTTGCAACCCTGAGAGGCCCGGGAACAGTCTATATACAGTCGCTTCCTTTTAGCAGACTAGCCAGCAGGGTTTGGGCCGCGGCTCCTAAAACCGGGGGGAAAGATAGAGGAGAAGGTAGTATTCTTGGAGGTCTGGGAGATCTAATTGATGGGGATAATCGCTTCTAACATATCTTCCTTTTTGCATTGATAAGTTAAGGAAGATCAAAAGACACATGCATGAATTTTAAGGAACTCTTCCATTTTCTTCGCGAATTGGAAAAGAACAATTCCAAGGATTGGATGGATCGCAACCGTAAATCTTACCATAAACTTCGTAATGAGTTTATCCAATGGCTAGATGAATTGAATCTTCGCCTAATTGAATTAGATCCGGAATACTATTCTACGCCGGGAAGAAAAGGAATAAACAGGATTAACAATAATCTCATGTTTCATCCTACTAAACCGGTGTATAAGGATCATTTTGGCGCTGGGTTAGATAAAGCGCCAAATACAGGGGATTTCTATATAGAGATAGGGATTCATGGATCTATGTTGGCAGGTGGTTTATGGCGACCAGAACCCAAAATATTGCGAAGTTTGAGAGAGGCCATTGATTATGATGGTGAGCATTTGGTTGAAATTTTAAGTAAGCCTTCTTTTAAAAAGACCTTTGGAAGTTTATATGAGGATGAAAGGCTCAAAACCACCCCAAAAGGATTTTCCAAAGACCATCCATACATTGATCTCCTGAGAAATAAGACGTTTGCCGTTGTACATGCTGTTTCGGAGGAAACAGTACTGCGCGGCGATTTTCAGGATATTGTACTAGAAGTGTACAAGGAAATGCTTCCTTTTAGGCGATACCTGAATAAAGCTATTTCAGTTTAAAGGAATTTGTAATGCAGGTTTTTTGTTCTCAGCAAATGATTAACATAGCCTATTAAAATAGAAAGGATTGAAGAACGGAACTATTAAGAATATTAGGAAAGAAGTATTATCCGATCAGTGGTATACACTCAACCGCTACACATATGACTATCAAAAGGAGGACGGCAGTTGGGAAACACAAAAGCGCGAAGCATACGACAGGGGCAATGGCGCGGCTATCTTGTTGTACCACCCAGTAAGGAAGACGGTGATCCTTACCAGGCAATTCCGTATGCCTACCTATGTGAATGACAATGAGACCGGAATGATGATAGAGGTATGTGCCGGCGTGCTAGATGATCAGGATCCTGTGAGCTGCATCAAAAAGGAAGTATTGGAGGAAACAGGATTTCTGGTAGCGAATGTTCAGAAAGTCTTTGAGGCCTATATGTCCCCTGGTGCCGTAACAGAGGTCCTTCATTTTTTTGTTGCACCAATTGAAGATGCTATGAAAATAGGAAAAGGGGGAGGAGCAACCGGGGAAACAGAAAACATTGAGGTGCTAGAATTACCTATGGTCCATGCATTGAAGATGATCAAAGAAGGATTGATAAGGGATGCTAAAACCATTATGCTCTTGCAATATGCTGCCATACAAAAACTTTTATAAACAAAGGCCTCAATAGGAATCCCTGATTGTTTCAAGAATGTGCTCAATCTTTGTTTTAACAGATGCGGTAGGCTCCATAAAATGATTGTTCATAAAACTAAAAAGAAGGGTTTTACCTGATGAAGTGACCAGATAGCCACTAAGACAATAGGTATTTCCCAGGGTGCCAGATTTGGCAAACACATAAGGCTCAGGATCCCCTGCGTACCAATCTTCCAGAGTTCCGGAAATGCCACCCGCAGGAAAAAATGTGAATAGGCGTTTTCCGGGGATTTCCTTATAAAGAGCTTTTAGCACATAGATCATAGATGCCGGTGTAAACAGATTGTATCTGGATAGACCAGAGCCATCTACCCATCTGGGTTTATGTGTCAGACCAGCCAGGTAGGTATCTAACATATAGTCTCTGGTCACGGTACCCGAAAGGGTATCTGTGAGAACAGAAGAAGCCATCACCAGTAATTGCTCGGCAATAAAATTATCACTATCCTGCATCATATATTTGTACAGGCTATCTGTTGCAATACTGTAGAGGACCTTTTTATCTGCCAACGGGAAAGAGTCGGTCAGGGAAATGGTTTTTCCAACTGCGCTTTCCAGCAATGTTTTGGTTAGTCCTACGCTATTTTTGAAGGGCACCTGCAGCGTATCTTTTCTTTGTGGATCAAAATAGAAAGTATTGCGATCTTCGGCCCGGTTTCTGCCATTTGTGATTAATTGCACGCTGTCTCTAAAATATTCGGGGATCACAGAGAGGGATGTATCCTTAAAGATCGTAATGACATTCCCGTGGAGTGGCAGGGAGGATATTTCCGGAGAAAAAGAACTGTCATAGTCTTCCCATGCCCAACCCATACCAAATCGTTCTAACCTAAACTTGCCTGTTACTTGCCTTGAGGTATTGAATTTTTTTATGAAATGAACGCTGCTACTATCTTGAAAATATGGATGCAAGGCCGATGGATCTCCTGTTCCCTGGAAGTATAAGGTATCTTGTTGTACCGCATATTTCAAAGTAGGCACAGAATCGGGAAGTATTTTTAAGGAAGTATAGAGGGTGAAGATTTTAGTATTGCTTGCCGGAGTAAAGTATTTGTCACTATTTAATTCTATAAGTGTATCCCCTTTCGTCGGTTCATATATCATGAGCCCTGTAAAATGATCCTCAAAATCGCCTATGGAGAGCGCCTTGTTCATTTGTTTCTCAAATCGCCTTTCTTTTTGAGAGGCACAACCTGATAAATAAATGAACAAGAGGAAGATAACACCTATTTTGACTAGTACTTTGCCTCCTTGAAACCTGTGATTCATAGTGCAGTTCATCGATGATAAATTGAAATTATCTAATATTTAACTAAGACAGTGCAATATTTAATACCTTTTTTTTGTTAATTTCGGTAAACAGTCTAACTACTAAATACACATGTATGGCTAGAGCTATGTTGGAGTATTACAAAACAGTACTCCGTAAAGTTAGTTTCGATGCTAAATTATTTAGCAAGGAGTTACAAAAAGCAATTTCGAAGTTACTACCTTTTGAAATTGAAGAACTGAAACACTGGCTACGCCAGTTCATTATTGATAAACCAGAATTAAAAGAGAGTTTAGTGTACATAAAAGCTTAAAAGAGGCCGCCGATCTGGCGGCTTTTTTTATGGTTCAGGATCTTGTCAAATCCGGTCATTTTTTCGATAACGGACTTATAATATTCACGTCCTGAAATTTTATGGCTCCTCTCACCACAGCAGCGATCACATCTCTCAAGGCATTCGCAATATGAAGCTTTAGCTCTTTCTTGTGATAAATCAGGCTGATCTCCCTCGCAGGCGATGGTTCCTTGAAATACTTTAAATTTGATCTTTTACTATCGTCTAATTCCAGCGTATTGAGATAAGGCAATAAGGTCATACCAAGGCCTTCGTTCGCTAAGTTGACCAAAGTTTCAAAACTCCCGCTTTGCAACTGAAAATGCTCATCTTCCAGATTTTGTGTCGCCTTACATAGGTTTACTACTCCTTCTCGGAAACAATGACCATCGCGGAGCAAAAGTATGTCCCTGATGTCTAGTTCCTTAGGCTCTAATTTATCAGCATTACGCAGCCTATGGCTTGGAGGCACATATCCAACAAAGGGTTCGTAATAAAGTGGGCGTTCTGTGATATATTCTATATCGAGTGGTGTGGCTGCAATGCCTGCATCTAAATGGCCATCCTGCAGGTTTCTGATAAGACTGTCTGTATTTTGTTCCTTGATCACTAAATGTACCTTAGGGTATTTGTTGATAAAGGTTTTTAGGAACATAGGTAGCAAGGTGGGCATAACAGTTGGGATGATCCCCAGTGTAAACTCACCTCCGATAAATCCTTTTTCCTGATCTACAATATCCTTGATCCGTTTGGCCTCGTTCACAATATTCTTGGCTTGTGCAACGATCTTCTTTCCGGCCTCGGTAATGGAAATAGGTTTTTTACTCCTATCAAAAATTCGAACATCCAGTTCATCCTCCAGCTTTTGCACCTGCATACTCAAGGTGGGCTGCGTAACAAAACTTTTTTCAGCGGCTACAGTGAAGTTCTGATATTCTGCTACAGCCAGGACATACTGTAATTGGGTAATGGTCATTCTTATAATTTTAAGCAATAAATTTATAAAAACTATCAATAAATCTTATGATTATACATGATTTTAATTCAATAACTTTATACTGAAAAAATGATAAAGACACAAAAGACATGAAATTAAACAGTATTGGTTTAGACACCAAACAATCTAGAGAACTAGGAAAAGACTTGAACATCCTTCTGGCAAATTTTCAATTCTATTACATGAATCTACGGGGTATTCACTGGAATATTAAAGGCAAGCGCTTTTTTGACCTGCATGTTAAGTTTGAGGAATTGTATGATGACGCTAACATAAAAGTAGATGAGGTAGCAGAACGCATTCTAACCTTGGGTGAAGTGCCCTTGCATACCTTTGACGATTATATAAAGAATGCCAAAGTACCATTGGGCAAAAATGTCACTGTAGATGAAGACGCCATCAGACTTATAGTAAATTCTCTCACAGAGTTGTTAAAGATAGAGCGTAGAATATTAGATGCTTCTGCAAACGCCAACGACGAAGGAACAAATTCAATGATGAGCGATTTTATAACCGAACAGGAGAAAACCGTTTGGATGATGAAAGCCTGGCTGGCAGAAGAGATTTAATTTGGTAAATTGTAATTTGGGCGGGGTAGTTAGACGAATTGAGATTACCCTTTGCAGTATATCTGCCAACACAAAAAAAGCGCTGTTGAATCTTCATGTTCAACAGCGCTATGTATTTTCACCAGATCGGGGTTAATTTCGGTCACTAAAGGAAAAGCTCCAGTCTCCCCTGAAATTGGTCACCATAATGGTAACTGTGCAAATACCTGGGGCTCGGTTTGAGGTAACACCACCAAAGCAATCTTCACAATCTCTTCCCCGGATATTTCGGTCTAATATTACCATGCCATCAGAATCTTCTACAACTATCTGAAAGTTTCCTACTGAAGTATGTAGACCAATTTGCAGTTCGTCCGCAACTACTTATAGGTTATTGACGCTCCGGTAATAAACAATTTATTAGTGATGAGAATCCGCCCTGTCATGGCTCGGGTTTTTGAGAGGAGCCAAGGCAATTCTGATTTCAGTCATTTGTACTTTCAATAAAAGTGAGATTGTTATGAAATAAATTGGAAGAACCAACATAGTTAAACTCAGAAGAATTTTATGGTAGTAGATTAAGTCATACACATGACCTACGTCATTGTTCGAATAATTAATTGTTCATATTATCACCTTAACACTTTTAAATGTTTTCATACATGTTAAATAGATTCACTAAATACTAATCGTCATGAAAAATGCACTATTCTTAGGGCTGTTAGGATTTTTCCTTATTACCCCGGTATCTGCTGAAGCACAAATTTTAAAGAAAATAAAAAAGAAAGTTGAAAGGAGAGTTGACCGAAAAATAGACAAGACCATTGATAAGGGATTGGATAAGGGAGAAGATGGCATGGAGGGAAAGAAAGGGGATACCATATCCGGCAAAAATAAAGAAGAAGGGAAAGGACTTCCCGCAGGGAATGAATCATCTGATAAGGTTTTAAAGCCTTGGTCTAAATTTGATTTTATACCAGGTGAAATAGTGATCTTCGAAGATAATTTAGAAGGTGAAAAGAATGGTGAATTTCCATCGCAGTGGGATCTTGTAGATGGCTATGTTGAAAACGCCCTATTCGACGGAGAAAATGTGATTCGGTTTCCTGTGGAAAATTCAGGGGCCACGATAACCCCTTTGATGAAAAAGGATGGCGACTATCTCCCCGAAAAATTCACTATTGAATTTGATATGTATTTATCCAGCAGAACAAGTAAGTATACGATTTCCCTATGGGATAGAAGAATATCAAATCGCCGCCCGGAAGGATTATATGACATTGTAGTGGGTCGTGACCAGGAAGCTTCTTACGAGGGAGGTAAGATGCAACGAAAATTACCAGAAGCATCACAAAAGGAATATCCTCACTGGCGTCATGTGGCTATTTCATTCAACATTAGAGCTCTTAAAATTTATATGGACCAGGATAGGTTATTAATGATACCCAATGTGCAAGGAAATCCCACGGCAATCTCTATTAGTGGAGATACGTATGATTTTGGTCAAACAGGAGACTATCCAACACTCATTAAGAATATCCGTCTGGCAGAAGGAGCCGTCCCTTTATATGACCGTTTTGTCACGGATGGTAAAATTGTAACCAATGGAATAAAATTTGATTCTGGGAAGGCTACCTTAAAACCCGAATCAATGGGCGTCATGAATGAAATAGTGAAATTGATGCAACAATATCCGGAGATAAAATTTAGTGTAGAGGGCCATACCGATAGCGATGGTGACACACAGTTAAATAAAAACCTTTCGGAACAAAGGGCCACTAAAGTTGTGAATACCCTGGTAGACATGGGTGTATCCTCTGAAAGACTTGTTTCAAAAGGCTTTGGCGAAGATGTGCCCATTGCCGATAATAGTAGCCCAGAGGGTAAAGCCAATAACCGTAGGGTGGAGTTTGTGAAGATGTAAGATAGGGCAGGACACCTTTTGTGTCTGAAATATACAAGCATATTCCGTAATCAATCTTTGAAACCAGACTTGATGTAAGTTCCTTAAAAAATTAAATCCAATCCAATGAAAAAATATTCACGCTTATTCTTTTTTATTTTCAGTTTTGGAGTGCTGACCACATATGCACAAAACTGGAAAATCACCGAATCTGACAAGAGCATCATTCTTATAGGGGAAGGATGGATTAAAATGCTCCAGGGCACCGATGGGTACCAGGAGGGTGAACCTAGCGAATACAACGATAGTATGTACGAGGAGAGTGAAGAGGAAACTATTACCATGTATAACAGTGCAAAAAATCGTATTGTGATGATCAATGAGGCCAATCAGACCTATGCCGAGGGTACCCTGGAAGCGTATTGCGATGCCGTAAAATCGATGCGCGAGGGAATGAGTGAGGAAATGTTGCAAAACATTATCAAACAACAAAACGCCATGCCGGTTCCTAAAGTGATTGTGACCAAGGAAAAGGGAGAATCCATTATGGACTATGCTACCATGAAATATTCTATTGAGTCTGATTCCGGCTTTTTCGAAGAAAAATGGATAACCAACGACCCCGATTTAATGGAAATCACAGAGGCTTACAGGGAAATGCTTGAGTTTTCATCCAGATTAGTCGCTTGCGCGGTTCCGGATGAATCCTTTTTAAGGAGCGATCCAGAATTCTCAGAGGCCTATAAAGCGGTTCAGCAAGCGGGGTTTGAATTAAGGTCAAACCGCTATGAGGAAGAAGGCTCAGAGTCTAGCAGTGAGGTGATTAGCATTGAAAAAGGGGTTGTATCTGCTTCTGAATTTGACATGCCGGAAGGCTACACAAAACGCAGTTTACGGGAGTTTATGATGAATATGTAAGGAGCGAAAACGACTTGTGCAGGTATGTATTCATAGTTCCTGTAGCGATAACTAAAACAAAAAACTTATGAAAGCTAGAAATCTTTTTAAGCAGATTTTTCCGGGCTCTTTTTGGCTGGGTTTGTCCGCGGTTTTAATCACTGCCCTGGTCTCATTTGTTGGAGTAACACATGGAACCCAGATTTCCTTCATGGAGGGGGAAAATGAAATAACTGCGGAGTTGCCTGCACTACGATCGAACGAACAACAGACGAGTATACCAGATATGAAAGGTATCGGATTGATAACAAACTATGCAGGATGGAAAGGGAACTTCCACTACAAGCTGGAATTTAGGGACGGGTATTACGATGGTTCAACCAAACTTTTAGAAATGGAGGGACTCAGGGGCGCGACGTCTGAGGACATTGAAGTAAATGGGAATATTGTATTTACCCCGGCGAAAGGGAATTTTCTTTTCGCAGGCAGGGGTTCGGTCACCTATACAATTGCGAGAATGAACCTTTCGGGTTTAGGCGATGCCCGGGTAGTGCATTTCAAAGATGGGAAAGGAAGCGCCATGATCAAACGTAATAGTAAAGCCACATATTTAAGAAGGAATCGCGCTGCGGGCCATTATTCGTTCCGTATTGAACCCGGGACCTATGAACCTGATATTGATGCATTTGGTGTAAAAGTCCTTACCGCCACCGAAATGAAAGTAACACGCGCTTTCATAGAGAAAATGGAAAGTGAAGAGCGCCCGGTACTCTACCCCGAGGCATTGATGAGCATGTTCCCCGAATACGATTGGTATCCGGACCGAGATCATATTGTCCTGGAGGCCTTTGATATGCCCCTACCGAAATCAGGGAATGTGCTGACTGGATCCTATACGGACGAAAAAGGAGGAGTGCTGTCCTGGAAATTTGTAGCCTTCTGAAATAGTAATGAAAAATTGAAACAGCAGATTATAAGAAAACACTGGCCTTTTGAATCAAAATTGCAAAATAGGTCTTCTATTATATCAACATGGGAGTCAATATACTTAAAGGTAAGAAAGCATTGTGGCTGGCTGAAGAGATTTAAATGCATCAAAAAGCCCACTTTAAGTGGGCTTTTTGAATAGTTATAGTGATCTAAAACCGTATTCGCAATTCAAGATCTTTATCAGATACATCAAATTTGGCCGCTTCAAAGGTAGGCGGTCCCATTTGCAGTTCACTACCAGACATTCCATAACTTTCGAGTGGCATCCCGTCAGAATTGAAGTCCATATTCTTATTACTGTTCAGATCGTGCATTACCATTACGGCGTAACTGCCGGGTTTAACATCCTTAAAGGTAAAGCTAATGGCACCTTTTTTACCTGCTGTCATAGCATCTGCGATGCCGTTACTTTGCATAAAGGTCTCCTCGGTATGTAGGGCAGCAAGAATTTCCCCACCATCGGAAAGTACATTTTCAACAGTCACCACAATAGTAACACCTTCTGTATCCTGAGAAAAGCTAAGGTTGATAAATAGAATGAATGCGAGTAAGAGGGTCATTTTTTTCATGATATATGGTTTATGATTTATAATGCCTCAAAGATGTCACCTTCTGATAATAAGTAGTAGAAAGAAGTACCCAACTGTAAAAAGTAACGACTCAATTGTTATCTGGATCATTCCTTATTTAAAAGGTTGATAGTATCATCATTGTCCTGAACAAGTAAACAAAGCATGGCAGCAATGACCATGGAAACGCCTCCTATAATAAGAGCATAAATGGAAATATTCCCAAAAAAAGAACGCAGAAGGTATCCTAAGATGCCTGCAGCTACTATTTGGGGAATGACAATAAAAAAATTGAATACACCCATATAATACCCCATCTTATTAGCCGGTAGAATACTGGAAAGCATGGCGTAAGGCATGGAAAGAATACTGGCCCATGCAATACCAACCCCAATCATGGAAACCAGAAGCATTGCAGGGTCTGTAATAAAATAGATGGATAAAAGTCCTATACCACCACATAGCAACGCCAACAAATGAGTGATACGTCTGCTCACTTTTTTGGCGACAACAGGCAGTAAGAAGGCTACCAGTGCAGCAATACCATTGTAGATGGCAAAACAAATACCTACCCAATCTGCTCCTTCGTTGTAAATAACTGAGGTGGTGTCTGCTGTATTGTATACATGACTGGTTACGGCAGAGGTAGTATAGATCCACATAGCAAAAAGTGCGAACCAGGAGAAGAATTGAACAAAAGCAAGCTGCACCATGGTCCTGGGCATTTTGAAGATTCCTACAAAAGATTCTGCCAGGCCACCAAAGATCCCTTTACTGGCATTCTCCTCTTTTAATTTCTCAATGTCATCTGGTGGATATTCCTTCGTTTTAATAACGGTCCACATAACCGCTGTGAAATAAGCGATTCCACCAAGGTAGAAGGACCATTTTACTGAATCAGGAATTCCTCCATCTGCAGCTATATTGCTAATTCCAAACCAATTCGTAAAGATATAGGGGAGGGCAGAGGCAATAATGGCCCCTATCCCAATAAAAAAACTTTGCATGGCAAAACCGCTGGTACGCTGTTCATCTGGGAGCATATCCCCTACAAAGGCCCTGAACGGCTCCATACTGATGTTAATAGAGGCATCCATTAACCAAAGCATGATCACAGCCATCCATAATGCTGTAGAATTGGGCATTAAGAATAAGGCAACAGTTGCCAGGATTGCTCCAATTGCAAAAAACGGCCGTCTTCTTCCCCATTTGTGGTGCCAGGTACGATCACTGTAATACCCAATGATTGGCTGAACCAACAAGCCGGTTACAGGAGCAGCTAACCACAGGATAGGAAGTTCATCCTTAGAGGCACCCAGTGTTTCAAATATTCTGCTCACATTGGCATTTTGTAGTGCAAAACCGAATTGGATCCCTAAAAATCCGAAGCTCATATTCCATATTTGCCAAAATGATAGTTTGGGTTTTTTCGAACTGATGGAGATTGAGGTCATATAATAGGAGTTTAATAAAGCTTGTTCTCTTTGTTTGATTAGGCTAAAAATATGTTTTTTTCAAATGAGCACTGAATGAAGCTCCTTTAACCTATGAATAATTAACAGGTTGAAATAGAACACGTTGAAAAAATAAAAAATCATTTTTCCGATGAACAACACATTTCTTTAACAATTATAGGTTCTTTCATCGAAATTAGGACATCATGGATGCATTTTGGCGAAAAAAATTGTCCGGTTATCGTTCTTTTCTCACCTTGGGAGTCCAAATCTAAAGTAACTATTAACCTATGTACTAGAAATTACTCCTTCTTAATTTTATAATTTTATTCTTGGCGAAAGGTGATCCCACCTTGTGAAAGGAGCTATGATTTAGTGCAGAAAATACTTGTGCCATGTTCTGCAATAGTCTATCTATTTTCAAGGAATCTGTTTGTGTTGTCCATTTTAGGTTTTGGGCATTGATTATGTTGAGTCTTTCATTTTCGGGACACCTTTTTAGCCAGGAAGAAACACCTTTTGTTTCTTATAACGTACCTTTTCAAAATCTCTTAAAATTTAATCGATTTCTTATCAACCCAACTTTTTCTACAGTTAGGGAAGATAAATCGTATATAAACTTTTTTCACAGAAGCCAATCTGCCTATTTTGATGATAATTATCAAAATTATTTTCTTAGCTATAGCGGTAGGATCAATGACAGAACCGGACTAGGGATCAGTATTTACAATCAGCAGGAAGGGCTGGTCTCCAATATTGGTATCCTTACCAATTACGCGTACGGAGTGCGTCTTTCTGAAAAGAGTAATTTAACCTTTGGGTTGAATATACCTTACTATCGAAGTAGTTTTGACGAAGCACGGGCTGTTACAAATGAAGAAGATCCCCTGCTGGCCTCATTCAGCGAAAACGCAATAATTGCCTTTCAGCCTGGAATAAATGTGTCTTTTGGCAGTTTTGATGTTGGTCTTTTTGCGGAGGACCTGTTCGATTTTAATTTTAAAACCGGTGAATCGATCACAGAATTCAATGAAAAATCATTTTCCGCACACCTTCAATATACCCGAAATTTTGAATATGGTGATGGTATTTTTCAAGATGGCCGACTCATGCCGCTGGCCAGATTGCGCAAAATAGGAGAGGAGGACCTTGTATTTGGAGGGGGGATCATTTTAGACCTTCCTCGTCTTGGTTGGATACAGGCAGGATACGATAGCTATTATGGTGGATCTGCCGGAGCAGGATTTAATGTAAATAAGCGTTTATCTCTCGGCTACAGCTTTGAAAAGGGATTCGCTCAGGATATCAATAACTTTGGGATCACTCATGAGGTATCTATAGCTTATAATTTTATACCAACCCTTACTGAGGATATGGTGCAAGCCGATTCTGAAGAGACAAAAGATACGGACTACCTCGATGTAAAAAGGAGGATAAAGAAGAACAAAAATCCACTTTTTCTGGAGATAGATAAACTGCGCAAGCTGAATCGTGCTAATTATGCGGTCATAGATGAATTGATTTATAAAGTAGACTCCCTGGAAAACTATATCGGTTCTGAAATGGAAAGGCGATTTGAGATGGCCGTGCGTAATAACAGACGAGAACTCGATGAAATAAAAACCGCCATCGGGATGCAGCAACAGTCGGGCTTATTGGCCAAAGGACCAGCTGCTGATAAGGCAGCAGGAGAGCAACGCCTTAGTGAGAACATGAAGCTGCAAATGCTCAAGAATATTGATTCTTTAAAGCGTTTAGGACAGATGTCACTGGCTCCTAATAAAAAGGAGACCGAGGCTACATTGCTAAGTGACCTGGTGGGAATACCGGAGGGGCATTATGTGATCGCCAATGTTTTTGAAACTCAGGAATACCTTGAAAAATTCCTGGCTGATCTAAAAAGTCAGGGTATAAAAGCCGGACATTTCAAAAATCCGATCAATGGCCTGAACTATGTGTACTTAGCACGCTATGAAGGTACTGAGGAAGATCTGGAAACAGTGAAGACAAATTTTAGAGAGCAATACGGAAATGAGTTATGGATTATGAGTGTTGAGAGAACCAACAGCTCACGCATGGCCACCCTGAACTTTGATGACTAAGCAGCGGCCCTTCGCTCTAATTAAAATTTCCGTGTTAAGCAGATAGAGTTTGTTGGTCTCTTTTGTTGATGATCTCAATGATCCAATAGATTAGTTGACCAATTCCATTGGCAAAGATAAAAAGCAGGATCCAGACCAGTAGCATGTTATTTTCCCTGAGATTAGGATTGTTGGCCGCATGAACGATATAAAAAACAAGGCTTCCCAGCGACACAACTACTGCAACTAAAATGTATAATAATAAGAGGCCAATATTACCCAAAATGGAGTTAGATGAGTAATATTCGGCATCATGGCCAAAATCCCCTGAATTACTTATTACAAAGAACAGGAATATGAAATAGGCGATGAGCCCAAGAAACAACATGGCTATTGGTGCTATGGCAAAGAACCCTTGCCAAAATTTGCTGTGTAACATAATGGTAGTGTTTTTAGGTTTTATCCTTAAAGTTAGGCGTTTTAGATAATTGTTCAAAGTAAAAAGACCCGGATTGTTCCGGGTCTTTTCGTAAGGTTGGTTAGGATGTGCCAAGCACATGGCCCTTTTCTTGCTATTTGTTTATATCTGCCGGCTCTTTTGTTAGTTGGAAGCGGAATACGCCATATCTGGACGCATATGTCCTACGAACTCTTCATAACTCAATAAATTACTGAATAGTTCCTGCATGGTATTTCTTCCATCCTCTCCCATCAGGGCCTCATTGGCTATGGCTTTTTGAGCATAATCTACTTCGTCTTTAGCGGCAACGGCCACCATATAAAATTCACCTCGTGTTCCGAATCCACTGCGATATACACGATAGTATACCTTGGATCCTTTACTGGTGAACATATCTTTTACAGCTTTCATTTTTTCTTTGACAAGTGCCCTGTTTGCCGGGGTTATGTAGAGATAGTGAAATTTTCTGTAATCCTCACCCTCAGGGGTTTGATCTATTCCACTGGGTTGATATGAAAGATCATTATCTAGTGTAATGACGTAATCATGCTCTACGTCATAACATTTGTCCATTCTTTTGAAGAGTGCATTCATATTCTCTGCTCCCATTTTTTCTCCCAATGAGGCAAATACAGGATTATCTAGATCACTCATATTATTTATAGGTCCCACATAGAGATACCTGTTATCGGCCGTGTTGGTTACAATAAAATTGGCCTCTTGGATATTATGCGTTTTTAAGTGGCCAAGTAATTCTTTACAGACAGCTTCGTATTCTGCCGTCATTCCGGGTTTAACTACATCTTCATGTATCCAAAATGATTGATTATTGGTCATGTCCTGTGCATAAGCCCCCAAGGGGATCATAAAGATCATGGCGAACAGGATTAGGGATTGTTTTAGTGTTTTCATGGTTGTTTATTTAAATTAGTAAATATTAGTCGCTTTTATTGTTCTATTCCAGGTTAGGGGGTTCTAAGGTGTAACCCAATTGTTGCAACAGGTATAATTCATTGTAGTACGTATCCTCCCTCAATATTTTACCTTCGTTGTTAAATTGAAAAAGGGTGACCCCAGATACTTTAGCTTTCTTTCCCGTTGGCAGGTATTCCGCAAACTCCCCGGTGTTTGTTCCTTCAAAAGACCAGGTGGTGACCACCTGCCGGTCTTTTTGTATCATAGCATCTACCTTTATCTTCAAGGAAGGGAAGGCACGTATAAAGCTTTTAATATAGGCCTCCAATTCCTTGGGTCCGCTTGCTACTGGTATCCCGTTGAGATTCCTGGTGAAATCATTCGACATCAATTCACGGATAGCGATCATCTTATGTTCGTTCCAACAAGAATCAACATACATGTTAACCGCCGCTTCCTGCTGATCACTTTGAACCGTTGCTTCTTTTGAGGTAGATTGGCACCCAAAAAGACTTGTAAGCAACAATAAGCATAAAAGGATGGCACTTTTCATTCGACATTATTTTCATTGCAACACAAGGTGCTGATCACCAGTTCTTTTTTAAGAAACACAGAAAATAACAGATTCCAAACCAATTAAGGACGAAGCTTGTCTTTTACTGTCCGAATAGGGTATATTATTTAGCACAAGTTTTGAAATCTTTTTTTTTGTATCTTGAAGGGCCTCATTTCCTCAAAATGAGAAAACATAAGAAATGAGAACTCGTCTTTTCAAAGTCGTTTCTATCACCTTCTTTTCTTTATTGAACGGGTTTATTGCCACGGCCCAAATTATAGACTTTGATAAGGAAAATTCCTACAAAAGGGTCTTTGTTGATACAGATAATTTTGGACCCTCTTACCTGGACACACTACAAATAGCCTACGTTAAGGCACCTACTGATTCTCTCAAATTATTGATCCTTAATGATCTGGCATATTATTGGCATACTCGCGATCTTAAAAAAGCGTATGAATTCACTAAAATTGGCTTAGGTGAAGCTGCCTCCAAAGATTGTTTAAAATGGCTGGCCCGATTCAGGATCACTCAAGGAGCTATTTTACTCAGAAATGAGCAGTTAGATAGTGCGCAGAACGTCTTACTTTTAGCACAAAACGATATAGAACAAAAAGATCTGCCCTTTCTATATACCCAACTTGGATATGTCCATGAGAGACGGGGTGATCTCACCAGGGCAGCGGATTATGCCTTAAAATCACTTCGAATAGGGGAGCAGCTAAATGACTTGCACGCCAGAGCACTTGCACATAGCGATCTGAGTAATCTTTTCTGGAAACAAGAGAAATATGATAAAGGTTTAGAGCAAGGACTACTTTCCTTGTCTTTATTTGAAACTTTAGGAATGAACGATCTTGACTATGACTTTACTTTATATGTGGTTGGTAATAACTATCTGGCGCTTGGAGAATTAGAAAAAGCACGCACCTACTTTGAACATTCCATTGCCATAGGGGAACGATACGGATTCTACAACAACCTGAGCGATGTTTATATCTCATTAGCCGATCTCTACGGCAGATTAGACAACTATGCAAAAGCAGAAGAAGCGGCCCAGAAAGCAATATCCTATTGTGAGCAATTAAATAATAATTTTATGCTCATGAGGGCATGGTTGTCATTAGGAAAATTGCAAAACCTTCAGGGAAAGTACCTTTCGGCCATTACGAGTCTTCAAAATAGTATTGAGGTAGCTACGGAGGATTTTGGTGATGCCTTTTATTTAAGTGAGGCATATCAAAATCTGGGGAGGGCCTTTGCAGGCAGCCATAATTACAAAGAAGCATATTTAGCCTTTGAAGTGTATGACGAATTAAAGAAAGAAGTTTTTACAGCAGAAGCTGCGGAACGAATGTCCCAGATACAAACGGAATTTGAGGTAGCACAAAAAGAGAATACCATTCTGCTTCAGGGGAGCCAGATCAAAAAACAAAAAACAGTTCAGACCTTGATAATTATTGTATCTGTACTCCTTTTTCTGTACTTGTTGTTATTGTTCAACTCAGTAAGAAATAACAGGAGGAAGAACAAATTGCTTCAAATTCAAAATGAGGAAAAAGAATTCCTTCTCAAAGAGATACATCACAGGGTGAAGAATAATCTGGAAATCGTTTCCAGTTTGTTGTCCCTGCAGTCAGATCAGATAACCGATCCAAAGATTCGTGAAGCAATGGTCAAAAGTCAGCAACGGGTTCAAAGCATGAGTATGATTCATCAGAAGTTGTATCAGGGGAGAAGTTTGTCACATATAGAAATGAAGGACTATTTTCAAAACCTGGGGAATCATGTCATCCAAACATACGGAATGGAGAAAAGAATAGTGATAGAGTGCGATATGGAGGTAATACATGTCGATATAGACCATGCGATCCCCATTGGCCTTATTGTCAATGAATTACTGTCTAATGCGCTTAAATATGCCTTTCCAGGCACTACAGAGGGCAAGATATGCATTCGTCTGCAAAAACGAGACAACATGTTGCACCTGGAGGTTTCTGATAACGGCATCGGAAAAAGCATGTCAAAGGAGTCGGTCGGAACAGGATTTGGCACCCAGCTTATTGCACTGCTCACAGCTCAGTTAGATGGGGTTATGCACTTATCTGTAGATAAGGGTACGCTAGTTACTTTTGATTTTCAACTAACTAAAGCTGCATAGACATGGCATCTAAAATACGAGTCCTTATTGTGGAAGATGATATGATCATCGCAGCAAACATTTCTCTGCAATTATCAAAAATAGGATACGAGATCACGGGTATAGAAACTAGGGGGGAGGATGCCATTGTCCATGCAAAGCTGAATACGCCAGATGTAGTGCTTATGGACATCAACCTGAAAGGCAGTATTGACGGAATTGAAACTGCCTATTCTATCCAGGCTAATTCAGATATTCCCATTGTTTATATAACTGCGAATAATGATGAATCTTCCTTTGAAAGAGCTAAGAAAACGCATCCGTTCGCGTTTATCGCTAAGCCCATCAACATGCGCAACCTGCATCGCACCTTGTCCCTGGTGGAAGAACAAATAAAAAAAAGGGAGAAAAACGAATTTATGAACGAGGAGTTAGTTGAATTCCTCAACGACCGTATTTTCATCAGACACCATGGTCAGATGGTAAAGCTATTGTTGGAGGATATATTATTCATAGAAGCAGATAGGAACTATTGTCATATTGTGACCGCTAAACAGCCTTATTTATTAACGGCTACTTTAAAGGTAATGGAGGATAAGCTTCCAGGTTCACATTTTGTGCGAGTGCACAGATCCTACATTGTAAATATCACCAGGCTAGAGGTGGTTGCCGAAAGTCATGTGGAGATCAATAGAAAGGTCATCCCCTTAAGTAAATCTTATAAAGAGGCACTGCTGAAACATCTGCAAACTTTTTAAAATGCATTTTAAAGCCCCCAATTATTAAGATCCTTTTGATCCTCTTTTTTTCATAATGTCTGACACGTGCCGGCTTCCTGCTTCGTTTTTATTTTGAAGTTCGTGGATGATCCTGGCATGATCTTCTTCTCTTCCCTGAGACAACTTATAAGCAGCCTGTATCTGATCAATTTTAATTCGAAAACCAACTACTCCTTTTACTTGCCTTAGGGTAGCAGGGGACATTTCCGAGAGTGATACAGGTGTTTTTTCTCCTTGTTCATAGTGATCTACCAAACCGTGTAACCAGGTAAGCACCTCAGATTCTGTCATAACAGTAAGGCTGCCATAGATATGTACGGCAATGTAGTTCCATGTAGGAACCTCTTCTTCTTTGTACCAGGACGAGGAAACATAGGTATGGGGCCCATTAAAAATGCATAATACATCCGAATTTGCTTCAAACGCCTTCCACTGGGGGTTTGCTTTTGCAATATGACCTACCAGAATATCATTCCCATCCTTGTCCTTATCTAATTCGAGAGGAGTATGCGTTGCCCAGGGTTTGCCGTTGAGTTGGTTTATAAGGATTCCAAAAGAATTTGATCTAATAAATTCGGTTACCTCAGACAGGTCTTCATTCTTGTATTTTGATGGAATATACATACACAGGACTATGGTCTAAAAATAGGTAAAATAAGTCTATATGGAGGGTATCAATCTACAGTTGAGGCATGGAAAAATACAATTGGGTATACCTAGTTTTAGGGTTTGAAGAAAAGCGCGGAGATTTGTAGTGTATTAGGGTAGAAGCTCTTTAAGCCTGGCAACTTTAATACTTCAACCTTAAAAAATCTTCTTTTTATTACCTTTAAGCAGAGGGGGATATTTTAAAAGCCATTTTAAAGGCAAATTTTATGAAAGATCTAAGCAAAATAATCAAGGTTTCCATTCTAATAACTGTTGGGATCGTGCTGCTAAACCTCATAATCAACTTTGGGAATGAGGTAAAGGTCGCGGAATTATTAGAAAGGTTTGGAATAACATTCATATACAGTTTCGTACTAACTGCCGTAAGTTCTTATTTCCATGTATACGCCAGTAAGCGTTACAGTTGGGAGACTCAGGCGAAGCAACGACTTTGGTTTGGTGCTATTGGCTCTGTTATATTCACTGTCATTGCATTTGGGTTGGTTAGATGGTTTGTAGAAGTGATCATTTACAGGGCCACTTTTGAGTATTTTATTGCCAATGAAAAGATTTATTATTATGTGACAGCCCTGGCCATTACCCTGGTAGCATCACTTTTTTTTCATGCCTTTTATTTTTATAAAGCACTGCAAGACACGAAAATTAAAGAACAGAAGATCATTGCCGGGACCGCCTCTGCCAAGTTCGATGCCTTGAAAAATCAATTAGACCCGCATTTTCTCTTCAACAGTTTAAATGTGCTGACAAGTCTTATTGATGAAGATCCCATACAGGCACAACGATTTACAACAGCGCTATCAAAAGTGTACCGCTATGTCCTGGAACAAAAGAACAAAGATCTTGTGCTGGTAAATGAGGAATTTGATTTTGCCCGGACCTATATAAAATTATTGGCTATGAGATTTGAGGACAGTATAGTATTCGATATACCAGAAACATGCAGTAATGCGGATGCCAGGATCGTTCCGCTTTCCTTGCAATTGCTTTTGGAAAATGCTGTTAAACACAATGTGATCACCTCAGAAAAGCCATTGAAAATAAAAGTATATGAAGAAGATGGTTGCCTGGTGGTGAGTAATAATCTTCAGGAAAAGCAGGTGGTAAAAAGAAGCAGCGGGGTAGGGTTACGCAATATTCAGCAACGTTACTCCATCTTATCCAACAGGAATGTAAGTATTAACAGAACGGCATCAGAATTCAGTGTGAAATTACCGATGCTCACAAAACAAATAGGCAGTATGGAAACGCAAAAGGAATTTATAGAAGACAAACGGTATCAGAAAGCAAAGGAAAGGGTTGAGGCCATAAAAGGATTCTACGGAAATCTAATAGCCTACTGCATTGTGATCCCCTTTCTGATTTGGCTTAATAATAGGACCACTGATTTTCCATGGGTCGTGTTTCCGGCACTTGGCTGGGGCTTTGGCCTTATTACCCATGGCATGGAGGCCTATGGCTACAATCCTTTGTGGGGTAAATCCTGGGAAGAAAGGAAAATAAAGGAATTTATGGAGAAAGACGATTATTAAATGGATTACAGCAGCAAGAGCATAAGATCTCTAATCTTGGTGAAAAGACGCTTCATCATCACAATTTGACAATTGAGTTCAATTCTTTTAGGAAAAAGACAGATTCTAAGGACCTTAGACATATAAATTAAACCGTATAATAATACTAATCATGGAAGACTTCAGTAAAGAGAACAAATACCTGCGGGCTAGGGAGCGTGTGGAACGAATTAAGAAATTTTACAGTAATCTAACTTCCTATGTCATTGTTATTTCAGCTTTGGCAGTAATTAATTACCTAACAAATGAATGGCGTTACATGTGGTTCCTTTGGGCCGCCTTTGGTTGGGGGATCGGCATTGTTTTCCACGCAATCGGCACCTTTGATCTAAACCCATTTTTTGGACGAGCCTGGGAAGAGCGCAAGATCAAAGAATTGATGAAAGACGAGGACGAGATAAAACGTTGGGAATAATAAAAGGTGAATTAAATTAATTATGGAGTTTCAAGAGATAGAGAACGAGAAGTTAAAAAAGGCGAAAAAAAGGGTGGAAGAGCTCAAAGGCTTTTATATCCATTTAACAGTGTACATTATTATCAATTCTTTCATAATAGTGAATATCCTGATTCGCGCTTTAGGCGATGGGGATACTTTTTGGCAAATAGGTACTTTTTTCACCCCATTTTTTTGGGGAATAGGACTTGCTTTTCATGCAGCAAAGGTATTTAACTACAATCCTATATTGGGAAAGAACTGGGAGGAGAAACAGATTAAAAAATACATTGAAAAAGATAAACGCGATGCCGAAAAATACAAGTAATGATGGAAGAAATAAAATTATCGGCTTATAAAAAAGCCCAGAAACGTGTCTACAAAATAAAGCGGTTTTATCGCCATCTTACCGTCTATTTTGTTGTAAACATACTGATTGTTTATTTTGGTCTGCGCGGGGTAGACTTCCTGGAAACAAATAATGCTGGGGGAAATATGGATGTTGTCTTCTGGCTTTTTTGGAACGTTCTTGGTATACCAATTCTATGGGGAATAGGGCTTCTCATTCATGGGATTTGTGCATTTAGACCTACCATTGGCATCATAAAGGACTGGGAAGAACGACAGTTAAAGAAGTTTCTGAAGGAAGAATATGGAAAGGAGAATTCCTTATAGTATATTTCCGGAATAAATATACACGGCTAATTCTTAGAGATTATCATGAATGTACTTATCATAGAAGATGAAAAACCCGCCGCTCGTAGATTAGCAAGAATGTTAGAGACCCTTGGGGTAAAGGCATCCAATATTCTTCATTCTGTAGAAGAGTCTATAGAATGGTTCCAGAACAATCCCCATCCCGATCTTATTTTTTTGGATATTCAACTATCAGACGGACTCTCTTTTGAAATCTTTGAGGTACTGGAGATAAAGAGTGCCATCATCTTCACAACTGCTTTTGACGAATACGCCTTACAGGCCTTTAAATTGAATAGCGTAGATTATTTGCTAAAACCCATTGATGAGGATGAACTAGAAAAGGCCGTCAATCAATTCAAATCTCAAAATACAACGCTTCCTAAACTGGCCATCGATTTTGAGGATATAAAAAAGTTGCTTGTCAATCCTGTGGAGAGAGAATACAAAAAAAGATTCACGGTTAGGGTAGGGCAGCACCTTAAGATCATCCATGCAGATGATGTTGAATGTTTTTACAGTGAAAATAAGGGTACCTATGCGGCAACCATAGACGGAAGATCGTACCTGCTAGATACCACACTCGAGCATTTGGAAACGGAACTAACCCCTAAAATATTCTTTAGGGTAAGCAGGAAATTCTTTGTCAATGTCAACCACATAAAAGACATCATTTCCTATACCAATTCAAGACTTCAGATCAAGTTAAACAAGACTTCAGACCAGGAAATCATCGTAAGTAGGGAGCGAGTACGCGACTTTAAGTTATGGTTAGAATAAAGTAAGATAAGAATCTGAAAATAAGTTATATAATACTCACTATAGATTTTTCTTATAGTGGCTTTTCGGGAGAATTTTTGTCCTTTTTCACCACTCTGTTCTCATCGAAGGATGACGGAAGCAAGGCTGGTATCAATTTAATAAAAATTGGTAACAATACAGCACCGCCCGGTAATAAAAAAATAGCGAGGGAGGGAACACTTTTAAAGACATCCATTAACTGATCTTGTATCTTTTTCTTTTCCTCCGCACTCAGATCTTTAACCGTGCCTTTAGAGATTAGGTAAACCAATTCTTTACTTTCTGATAGTTCCTTTTGGAGTCGTTTGCTGTTTCTGAGGATAAGTTTATTCACCACTTTAGACATGCTGTCATAGAATTGTACCGCCATGTTTGTATCCCTTAAAAAAGAAATATTTCGAACATTCTTCTTAAAAAAGATGGTGATATCTTCCAAAGATTTCGCGATCTGATCTTTTGGAAATCCCATGTCTTTTCCAATTCCATATATGTATTCGGACTCTTTATAATCTAATGAATAGTCTTCCCAAACCGTAAGACTCGCAACATCTAGAAAGTACTGATTCTCCCAGGGCGAATAATTGGTGAGCAGCACTTGGCGATAAGACCCGTCAAAATGTGATTCATCATCATCAATAAAAGAAAGGGAGGATGCAAATAATTGTGATAGTTTTTCGTCCGTTTTGTTCTTTTCCTTGGCATTTAAAGCATGATAAGTGATATTGATGGCGAGGTACTCTAGTTTTTTGGCGTGTTCTCGTATGTTATCACCGCCGCGTAAGTAGTAGCGCAACGTTAGTACATCTATGAACAGCAGAGAATTGGTGATGATACTATTAAAAGTTCGACTAATAACATTGTCTTCCAGATAAACCCTGGAATCAATAAGTTTTTCGAGCTGGGCCGATGTTTTACTCCCGGTTAAGATCTTATTGAGAAAGGAGATCCTACTTACATTCAGTTCTTTGTAAAATGTAAAGATAGTTTCCAGAAAGTGCTCAAAACTGCTATCTGGGCGCTCAAGTGAATAGGTGAAATAAAGTGCAGAGACTAAATTTATCTTTGCCATCTCATCCTCTGAGGGCGAATGTTGTATGCTAATAAAGGAGGGTATCTTTACATTGATGCCATACACAAAGCCATTTGATTTCAGGCTTTCATATAAAGTAGAAAAGTCAGAATATATACCCGACTTATTGGTAACAGCCTCTCCAAATTTATTTATCCAGCCTGGGCCTGAGGGATTCATTGTATTATTATTTATTTGGCAAAGTACGTTAAAATATGGCTTTTTTAAGCACTGCTATCTGCTTAACAACGCAGAAAATGAATTTTGCAAACTTTCTCTGCGAGATAACCAAAGACACTACACAGAAACTAAGCAGTTTTAGTATGGGGCTGGTTGCTCCAGAGCTGTATATTTATAGGAAATTAAAAACAGGAAATGGAATCAGTAGATCCATAAACTGGCGCTGTCAATTTTTTAAGAAAACTTTAGGAAATTACAGACGAAATGACTACTTTTATCGTTTAAGTACAAACTTTCATGATGCCCCAAGTGTTACGAAAGAAAAAACTAAGTGTAAAAACTGAGTATTAACCGACCCGAATCACCTACGTTATGGAATACTTCCTTTTTATAAGTTGGACAATTGCAATGCTTCTTGTATTTGTAAAAATATGGATGGCAAATCGCTCACTGCAAAACTTACTTCGTAAATAAAGTCCTCTGAATTTTATTGATGGTATTTCAGGATATTTCTGGAATATAAGTCTATTGTATACCCAACGTAAAAAAGCTGCCCGTAGACAGCTTTTATCTGTTTTTATATAACAACAACCTATTGGATGATCCCTGTGCAGCTTACGCGCGATCCTGCTGCCCCTGTGGGCTGAGTAGTAAAGTCATCTACCCCTTGATGCACAATCACAGCTTTTCCTATTAAATTTTTATTTTCATCCTCACATCCAAGACACCATAGGTCCGTTGAAAATTCAATTTGGGCGTTTCCATCTTCGTCTGCTGTAAAATTACCGATATCACCTCTATGAAATCCCTCTTCCTGTCCCCATTTCCCGTGAGGTTCGGCAGTGGGGTTCCAATGACCGCCGGTTGATGTACCATCTGCTGCAGAACAATCTGCCTTTTGATGTATGTGGATGGCGTGTTCTCCTGGTGTGAGTCCACTAAAGGTGCCTACCATACTCACCATCCCATTTTCTGAAACAAAGCTTACCTCACCTACAACACCACTATCACTTTTTGGCTCCATATTAAAGGAAATCATTTCAACCTCTTGTGTGACTTCCTCCACGGTCTCTTCCATTTCATCCATGGTTTCATTTGTCTCCTTCTTCGCTTCCTTACAGTTGTAAGTGGTGATCAGGATCAAGCTCAGTAGCGCTATTCGTAATAATTTCATTTTGTTCTTTTTTTAGTTAATACTGAAAGTTACATAATAATACGAGGGCAGTCAATAATTTAAGATTTTAAAAAATTCCGCGGATGTTCTTATTTTGTGCTAATTCTTTGAGTTTTTTCTCAGGTCCGGATTGAAGAAAACTCCAACTTGAATCCTGTCAAAATTCACCGCATTAAAATGATTCTTAAGATAGCCCACTTGCAGGCTGCTGTTGTCCGTTATGTGAACTCCCACCGCCGCATATAGCCTATTTTGTCCAAAGATCTGATCCTGCAGATTTATAAAAACTTCGTCATATACGTTTACAAAAAAAGTATTTGTCAGGGGAAGTGTTACTTGCAATCTGTATCGTGCCCTGTGCTGAGTGACTGTGCTCTCTCCAAAATCTATAAAGCGTTGCTCTAGTCTGTATCTGTGTTCAAAATTAAACTCTCCCACCTTGTTTTTTAAGATTAATTGTTGAAAAATACGATGCTCTTTAGAATCTATTTCACCAGGAA
>JAHEHU010000196.1 GCA_024639765.1 Eudoraea sp. | reverse complement strand
TAAGCCTGAAGAAGTAATCCCGGCCAGTGCCAAAACGGGTATCGGTATTAAAGATATTCTGACCGCTATTATTAATCGTATTCCTGCGCCAAAAGGAAATGTTGATGAACCCTTACAGGCCCTGGTCTTTGATTCGGTTTATAATCCTTTCAGGGGTGTTGAGACTTATTTCAGGGTAATAAACGGGTCAATAAAAAAAGGGCAGAAAATTAAATTTGTTGCTACGGGTAAGTCCTATTTTGCGGATGAAGTAGGTACCTTGAAACTGACACAGGTCCCTAAACCCAGCATTAAAGCCGGAGATGTAGGTTACCTTATTACCGGAATAAAGGATGCAAGAGAAGTAAAAGTGGGTGATACAATTACAGATGCTACAACACCAACCAAAAATGCTATTGCTGGTTTTGAAGATGTAAAACCTATGGTGTTTGCGGGTATTTACCCGGTAGACACAGAGGATTTTGAAGAATTGCGTTCCTCCATGGAAAAGTTGCAGCTCAATGATGCGTCCTTAGTATTTACTCCGGAAAGCAGTGCCGCCCTGGGTTTTGGTTTTCGTTGTGGTTTCCTTGGAATGTTACACATGGAGATCATCCAGGAGCGTTTAGAGCGCGAATTTGATATGACGGTCATCACTACGGTGCCAAACGTTAGTTATCATGCTTTTACCACAAAAAATCCGGATGTTCCGCTGATTGTTAATAACCCGAGTGACCTTCCGGATCCTTCTACCCTGGCGAGGGTTGAAGAACCTTATATAAAAGCTACAATTATTACCAAATCAGATTTTGTAGGTAATGTAATGTCCCTTTGTATTGATAAGAGAGGGCAGATTACCAATCAGACCTATCTGACCACGGAACGGGTTGAACTAAATTTTGACATGCCCCTTGCAGAGATCGTATTTGATTTTTACGACAGGCTTAAAACCGTTTCCAAAGGCTACGCCTCCTTTGATTATTCTCCTATTGGCATGCGGGTGTCTAAACTTGTTCGTGTTGATATATTGCTGAATGCACAACCTGTTGATGCTTTGTCTGCCCTTGTGCATTTTGACAATGCGCAGTATATAGGAAAAAGAATGTGCGAGAAATTAAAGGAATTAATTCCAAGGCAGCAGTTCGATATTCCAATACAGGCAGCCATAGGCGCTAAAATTATTTCCAGAGAAACCATCAAAGCGCTTAGAAAGGATGTAACCGCAAAGTGTTATGGTGGTGATATATCCAGAAAGCGAAAACTTTTGGAAAAACAAAAGAAAGGTAAAAAACGTATGCGCCAGGTGGGTAATGTCGAAATTCCACAGCAGGCGTTTATGGCGGTACTTAAATTGAATGACTAACTTTCCGCATTTGGCTAACTAATTTCGCAGATAAATACAATAATAACAAGTTCCCGTAGTTAATAGTAGAAGTTTAAAATCCCCAAATCATGACGACCTATATTGCCGAATTTAAGGCTGCCCACAAGACCATAAAGATTATGCAGCATTCTGTTTTTACCTGGAAACAGGAAGGAGGCGAAATAGATTCTGAATTACTCGAGGGAAAAATAAAAAGAGAGTCCTCAGTTCATTTTTATAACTTACTGGCTGGCGAGAAGCTCAATATTGTTTTAGAAGACATCTCAATAGAAATCACTAAAACAGCGCCTTTTAATGGTTAGTAAATTTTTTTAAACTATTGATTTAAACATAACCTGATTTTCAAATAGGCTTTCTCTGCAATTATTTCTAAATTGACTGCACTTTAGATCCTGTTTGAATAATGAGAAATTTACTACTGACTATTCTGAAATATCTCCTGCCATTGGTCCTGTTATCTCAGGAAACTATGCTTACCACTGAGCAATGGGCCACTCTTGAAATTACCTTGATTAGCCAATCAGACTATGAAAATCCTTATAAAGATGTTGCGGTTTGGGCATATTTCACGAACCAGAAAAACGACACTATCAAAAGGCCCGCGTTTTGGGATGGTGATAATATTTGGAAAGTAAGATTTACTTCCCCCGATACAACCAGTACATGGAACTGGCTTTCATATGCCTCCAATGAAGAAGATAAAGGCCTTTATGGAGCAACGGGCTCTGTAAATGCCAAGCCATATAGCGGAAATAACCCATTGTTGGCAAACGGTTTGCTAAAAATGGCAGAAGGCAACCGCAATGTAATACAGCATTCGGGGAAATCTTTTTTAGTCGTAGGAGATACCCCCTGGGCTATTCCTTTTAGAGCCACGGTAGACCAGGTGACTACTTATGCCCGGGACAGGCAGGAAAAAGGTTTTAATGCTGCCCTTTTAATGACTTTGCAGCCAGATATGAATGCTGTTGGGCCCAACGAAAGGAATACATTACAGGGGTTTAAAAGAGCTTTTGAAGATTTGTCTGACGGGCATATCAATAAATTGAATCCTTCATATTTTCAAACTTTAGATCAGATTATAGATGTACTCATTAAGTATGAGATTGTTCCGGTCTATCAGCCTGTATTTCACGGTTTTGGCTGGAAAGGCTTAAAAGTGCTGGGTAATACAATAAATCCTGATGAATATGTGCGCTATTGCAATTATCTCCTTGCGCGTTATGGCAGCAAACCAGCCATTTGGCTTATCGCAGGAGATCATGACGGCAATGATCCGGGGGTGAAGGAAAGTGGTGAGATGTTTCAGGAATGGGACAGTTACGCTCAGCCCACAGGGCTGCATTATAATCCATGTGATGATTATATTGCCGAGTGGGCAGTAAATGACCCTGATAAACGTTGTATGCACTTTAATAAAACACATCAGGATAAGGAGTGGCTCGATTTTCAGTGGGCGCAAACAGGTCATGATGGAGCTCACCAATATCACAAAGTGGAGAAAATGTACGATAATCTTCCCATCAAAGGGGTGGCCAATGGTGAGCCTACCTATGAAGGAATGAACAATGGTAAAAACGGACTGGGTTGGTGGCAGGGTGAAGAAGCCTGGATGCAGTTAATGCATGGGGGAAC
>JAHEHU010000195.1 GCA_024639765.1 Eudoraea sp. | reverse complement strand
AAAAGAAATAGGAAAGGGAGAACAGGGATTGATACTGAGTTTCGGACCTGGATTTTCAGCACAACGCGTTTTGCTCGAATGGTAGTTATGAAAAATCAATAATGTAGACAAAATGAAAACAACTAATTGGGCGCTTATTCTTGGCGGTAGTAAAGGTCTTGGTCTGGCAACGGCAAAGAAATTAGCCAGTAAGGGATTTAATTTACTGGTTGTACATCGTGATCGCAATCTGGATATGCCGGCAATAGAAAGTGCATTTAAGGAAATTGAGGAATTAGGAGTACTGTTAAAAAGTTTTAACCAGGATGCCATACAACAGCTAAACCGGGATCGATTAATAGTAGAAATTCGTGCCTTTATTCCCGAAGGAGATAAGATTAAGGTAATGGTTCACAGTATTGCCAAAGGAAACCTTAAACCCATGTATTCTTTAAATGATAAAGTATTAAACAACCAAGATTTTCAAATCACAATAAACGCAATGGCCATAAGTCTGTATGATTGGGCTCAGGCATTGATAAAAGCCAACCTTTTTGCCGAGGATGCCCGGATTATTTCATTTACCAGCGAGGGATCCAGAAAAGCGATTCCAAACTATGGTGCTGTAGGGGCTGCAAAAGCCGCCCTTGAAGCTATATCCAGAAATATGGCTTTGGAATTTGTCAAACTGGGCATTAAAACCAATTGCATACAGGCCGGGGTTACGGACACCGAATCGCTCAGGCGAATTCCAGGGAGTGAAGGTTTGATAAACCAGTCCAAATTAAGGAATCCGAATGCAAGACTTACCAGGCCCGAGGATGTGGCGGATGTGGTTTATCTATTGTCCTCAGAAGAGGCTAAGTGGATTAATGGAACTGTTATTAAAGTAGATGGAGGTGAAAGTTTAAGATAAATTATGGATGCTAAAATGATTATGGAGAAACTACCATATGCTAAACCGTTTTTATTTGTCGACAACTTATCTCAAATAGATGGTAACGGTGCACAAGGTAGTTTTTATTTTAAAACGGATCTGGAATTTTACCAGGGTCATTTTAAACAGCTTCCTGTTACCCCTGGGGTTATACTTACCGAGTGTTGTGCTCAGATCGGATTGGTTTGTCTGGGTATTTTCCTGCTTTCGGAAGCTTCGGAAACTAGTATGAAAGATCTTGGTGTGGCCTTGAGTAGTTCTCAAATGGAATTTTATCTCCCGGTGTACCCTGGTGAGACAGTCTTTGTAAGCTCTGAAAAGCTTTACTTCAGATTTAATAAATTAAAATGTAAGGTTAAAATGTTCAATTCAGCAAACGAGCTGGTGTGCAAAGGTGAATTGGCGGGAATGATAAAATATTCAACTCATGGAGCATAGAGTCGTGGTTACGGGTTTAGGTATTTGTGCTCCAAATGGCGTAACACTTGATGACTTTACCAACAGTCTCAAGAAGGGTAGCGGCGGAATTAGTTTTCAACAAGAATTGAAGGATCTAAATTTTGGATGCCAAGTTGCTGGCATACCAAATATTAAAGATGGATATGTAAATAAATACTTTACCCCTTTGCAGCTTAAGGGTTTAAATGCAAGCGGTCTGGTTTACGGAGTAATAGCAGGAACAGATGCCTGGACCGATGCAGGTTTAAGTAAGGCTGAGAAAGATGAACCTGATTGGGATAGTGGAATTATTTTTGGGACCGGTATTTTAGGGGTTGATAAATTTCGAGAATCAATTCACCTGGTAGACGCAGGAAATACACGAAGGTTGGGTAGCACTTCAGTTATACAAACCATGGCAAGCGGCATAAGCGCCTATCTGGGCGGGATACTGGGTTGCGGTAATCAGGTGACTACAAATTCGTCGGCATGCACAACAGGTACCGAGGGTGTTATTATGGCTTATGACCGGATACGATCAGGAAAAGCAAAACGAATACTAACGGGGAGTTGCAGTGACAGCGGCCCTTATGTTTGGGGAGGTTTTGATGCTATGCGTATACTTCCCAGAAAATATAATGATACGCCTTCTAAGGCCAGCAGACCTTTGAGTGCCTCAGCCGCTGGTTTTGTTCCCGGGAGTGGTGCAGGGGCATTGGTTTTAGAATCATTAACGAGTGCAAGAGAGAGAGGTGCAAGAATATATGCAGAAGTATTGGGCGGAGCGATTAACAGTGGAGGTCAGAGAGGGGGCGGCAGTATGACGGCCCCTAATAGTGCATCTGTTCAGCGATGTATAAAAATGGCCCTGAAGAACTCTGGAATAGTAAGTAAAGATATTGAAGCCATAAATGGTCATTTAACAGCAACCGGAAAGGATCCTGTTGAAGTGCGTAACTGGAGCCTGGCCCTGGAACGATCAGGTCTGAATTTTCCCTTTATAAATTCTTTTAAGGGAATTATGGGACATGGTCTTGCGGCGGCAGGTAGCATGGAATGTGTAGCAGCGGTGTTGCAATTTAAAGAAGGACAAATTTTTGGAAATGTAAATATTGAAGACTTGCATCCCGAAATAGAAAAAATAGTGCATAAATCCCGGATTCCGGTAAAAACCATAAATTTTAAGCCGAATACTATCGCAAAAGCTAGTTTTGGCTTTGGAGATGTTAATGCTTGTGCTATTTTTAGGACCTATAAGGATTAAAAAGACACTATGAAAGAAGAAAATTATTATCAACAATTGAAAGGTATTGTCGCACCCTATTTACCAGAGGACGTTACAGTGGATGATATATCACCTGACAGTCATTTTTTAAATGAACTCAATATAAATTCTGCCAATCTTGTAGATATTGTACTGGATGTTGAGGATGCATTCGACATTACCCTTGAAAACGACGACATGGACCAAATGCAGACGGTTAATGATGCCATGGACATTATCAATAAAAAAAGGAATTCATAATAACTATGAAATATTTTTATTCCTGGGCCCTGAATAAATTAAGGGTAGATAGGAGGCTGATACTTACATATTGCATAATATATTTTTCATGGGGAATGTTGATGAACTGGTTTGGCAATGAA
>JAHEHU010000194.1 GCA_024639765.1 Eudoraea sp. | reverse complement strand
GTTCATCAGAATATTTATCAGAAATATGCGAGCAATTGTTCCCTATTTTAAAAAAGGAAAAATTAGCAAACAGAGTTGATGCTTTTATTGAGAAAGGAGCATTTAGCCAAATAGAAATCACACCTTATCTGTCCAGGGCTGTTGAAATGGGTTTTGATATTACCATCCATGCAGATCAGTTCTCAGTGGGAGGAAGTAATGTTGCCGTTAAATATAATGCTGTAAGTGCAGATCATTTAGAGGCTAGTACATCGCATGAAATAGAATTACTGGCTAAAAGTAATGTAATAGCTACAGCTTTACCTGGGGCATCATTAGGCCTGGGTTGTAATTTTACTCCGGCGAGGAAAATTCTTGATGCCGGGGGTGCCTTGGCCATTGCCAGTGATCACAATCCCGGTTCTGCCCCTATGGGCGATCTTCTTACCCAAGCAGCCATATTAGGAACCATGGAAAAATTAACGAATGCGGAAGTATTGGCAGGTATTACATTCCGGGCGGCGGCGGCCCTCAAACTGGATGGCAGGGGAAAATTGAAACCGGGTTATCTCGCTGATTTTAGTTTATTTCATACTGCCAATTTTAATGAAGTACTTTATAACCAGGGGGCTTTTAAACCGTGTATGGTTTTTAAAAAAGGAAAATTAATTTACGATAAACATAAGCTTTAGGAAAAATGCAAAATTCCAAAACAGAATTGAGTTTTCGCGATGAGATCCTCATGGGAATTCCTAAAAAATTACCACTGGCAAAGCCACGGACTCCTGAATTAAATCATGCACCGAAGAGAAAAGAGATCCTAAGTCGGGAAGAAAAAAAGCTGGCAATAAGAAATGCATTGCGCTATTTTCCTCCTTCCTGGCATGCTGAGCTTTCCGCAGAATTTGCTACTGAACTGGAAAAATATGGTCGAATTTATATGTATCGTTTTAAACCAGGATATAAAATACATGCCCGGCCAATTTCAGAATATCCTGCCAAAACGGTGGAGGGCGCAGCGATAATGCTTATGATACAGAATAATCTGGATCCTGAAGTAGCGCAACACCCTGAAGAATTAATTACTTATGGAGGTAATGGTGCAGTCTTTCAGAATTGGGTGCAATATCTGTTGAGCATGCAATATCTGGCAAACATGAACAATGAACAAACCCTTCATATGTATTCCGGACATCCTATGGGTTTATTCCCTTCTTCAAAGGAAGCCCCTAGAGTGGTAATTACAAATGGAATGATGATCCCCAACTATTCCAGTCAGGACGATTGGGAAAAATTCAATGCTCTTGGAGTAACGCAATACGGACAGATGACAGCCGGGTCTTATATGTATATTGGCCCACAAGGTATTGTACATGGAACTGCTATTACAGTAATGAATGCTTTCAGGAAGGTTTTACAAAAATCTGAGTCTCCAAAGGGTAAAATATTTCTCACAGCAGGTCTGGGTGGTATGAGTGGTGCCCAGCCAAAAGCAGGGAATATTGCTGGCTGTATTACAGTCTGTGCTGAAGTAAATGAGGCTGCTGCAGCTAAAAGATATGCACAGGGTTGGGTTGATGAACTGCATACTAAAATGGATAGTCTTATTCACAGGACCAAACAGGCAATAGCCGTAAATGAAGTATTATCCCTGGCTTATGTTGGGAACGTAGTTGACGTATGGGAACGATTTTATGAGGAAGAATTGTTTATTCACCTGGGGTCCGATCAAACCTCTTTACATAATCCCTGGGCAGGAGGGTATTATCCGGCCGGGTTAACCTTTGAGGAAGCGAATATCATGATGGTGGAAAATCCTGATCTATTTAAGGAAAAAGTTCAGGAATCATTAAGGCGGCAAGTGATTGCGATTAATAAACATGCGGAAAAAGGAACCTATTTCTTTGATTATGGGAATGCTTTTTTACTGGAGGCCTCAAGGGCTGGTGCCGATGTTATGGCTGAAAACAATATTGATTTTAAATACCCATCTTATGTTCAGGATATTTTAGGGCCCATGTGTTTTGACTTCGGTTTTGGTCCCTTTAGATGGGTATGTACTTCGGGTAATCCAAATGATCTTCAAAAAACGGATACAATAGCTTTAGGTGTTATGGAAAAAATAAGAGATTCTGCACCAGAAGAAATTCAACAGCAAATGGAAGATAATATCAAATGGATTGGTGAAGCCGAATCCAATAAGCTGGTGGTTGGCTCACAGGCCCGCATCTTATATGCAGATGCCGAAGGAAGGATTAAGATCGCCCAGGCTTTTAATGAGGCCGTAAGTTGCGGAAAAATATCTGCACCTATTGTGTTAGGACGGGATCACCATGATGTAAGTGGAACCGATTCTCCATTCAGGGAAACCAGCAATATATATGATGGAAGTCAGTTTACAGCAGACATGGCTATCCACAATGTGATAGGAGACAGTTTTAGAGGAGCAAGCTGGGTTTCTATCCACAACGGTGGTGGAGTTGGGTGGGGAGAAGTGATCAATGGCGGTTTTGGAATGGTACTTGATGGTTCAGAAGAGGCCGCTAAACGCCTGAAGAATATGCTATTTTTTGATGTAAATAATGGTATCTCGCGCAGAAGCTGGGCCAGAAATAAGGAAGCACTTTTTGCCATTAAAAGGGAGATGAAACGTACACCAGATTTAAAAGTGACATTACCCAATTCGGTAACGGATGAATTGTTAGATAAATTATTTGAATAACCCAATGATTCTTTACAAGCCAACAGACGAAAATATTTGGGCAGGTCGAAAAACCGATCACGATATTTATGTTTACCAGAAGGTTAAACAAATAGATCTGGAACTACAAAAAATTCCAAACTCAAAGGAAAAGACTTTTGTGTTACTGGGTTATGAATGTGATGAAGGTGTAAAGAGAAATATGGGACGAGAGGGAGCAAAAGAGGGACCGAGTGCTGCTCGCCGGCAATTGGCAAAACTTCCGCATCATCTGAATGAAAGTATTTCCATTCTTGATGCCGGTAATGTCTTATGCGTAGGTGATGATATGGAGAAAGCTCAAAGTGTAT
>JAHEHU010000193.1 GCA_024639765.1 Eudoraea sp. | reverse complement strand
GAATCGGGGGTTGGTAATGCACCTATGTACCATGGGCAGTCTAAAACAACAGAACCCATTCAGGAAGGATTGGTTGCTATGCTGGGCCCGTTTATAGATACTATAGTCGTGTGTACCTTAACAGCAGTGGTTATTATTTTAAGTGGTGCCTATTTGGATGCGGAGAGCAATGGGATTGTTATGACCCTGATTGCGTTTAAGAAATCGCTCTTTGGTTTTGGAGACATCCTTTTAATGATCATAGTTTCTGCGTTTGCACTTTCAACCCTGTTCACCTATTCTTACTACGGTACCAAATGCCTTTCATTTTTAACCAATGTAAAATTGGGTAAGCTCTATAATTATATTTACGTAGGGAGTATTACTTTTGCTGCGGTGGCCTCTGTAGATCTGGTTGTAAACTTAATCGACCTGTCTTTTGCGCTCATGGTAATCCCCAATATGATTGCAGTGTTATATTTGTCCCCTAGAGTGAATATTGCGATGAAAACCTATTTTTCCAAAACCAAAGTATAATGGCTCACAAATCAGGTTATGTGAATATCATTGGAAATCCAAATGTGGGAAAATCTACCCTGATGAACGCTTTTATTGGGGAGAAGCTTTCCATAATTACGGCAAAGGCGCAGACCACGAGACATCGGATCCTGGGCATTGTGAACGGCGAAGATTTCCAGGTAATTCTCTCGGATACACCGGGTATTATTAAACCTGCCTACGAGTTGCAGGATTCAATGATGAAATTTGTGAAGTCTGCCTTTGAAGACGCAGATATCCTAATATACATGGTAGAGATTGGTGAAAAAGGAATAAAGGACACCTCTTTTCTTGAAAGACTTAAAGAAAGCAAGATTCCCGTACTGTTATTAATTAATAAAATTGATGCTTCGGATCAGCAAACACTTGAAGAGCAAACACAGTATTGGCAGGAACAGCTCCCATCTGCAGAGATCCATCCAATTTCTGCCCTGAGAAATTTCAATGTTAAGGAAGTGTTTGAACGTATTTTGGAATTATTACCGGAAGCGCCACCCTACTTTCCAAAGGACCAGTTAACAGATAAACCGGAACGTTTTTTTGTTAACGAAATTATACGTGAAAAAATTCTGGAACACTATAAAAAGGAAATTCCCTATTCTGTTGAGATTGAAACGGAAGAATTTTTAGAAGATGAAAAGATAATCCGGATCAGATCGGTTATTATGGTAGAGCGAGATTCTCAAAAGGGAATAATTATAGGGCATAAAGGAGCTGCGCTAAAAAGGGTTGGAGTAGCTGCCAGAAAGGATCTCGAAAAATTCTTTGATAAACAGGTGCATATTGAACTCTTTGTAAAAGTTAACAAAAACTGGCGGAGCAACCCGAATCAACTTCGAAGGTTTGGGTATGATCAGAAGTAAATCAGCTTAAGTTTAAAACCTCTCTCATAAAATGGAACAGTTGGTTCATTTGGGGCCTACCTTTTCTTCTGCCCGCTCTTCCAAATGCGTATAATACGAACCATATTAAAACCATAAAAATCATTGCTCCCAGTTGCAGTCCGTATGATTTGCCCAATGAGGCACTGGAATAGGCCCAAATACCGAATATTATAAAAAATGTCCCCACCCCAAAATGTAAAAACATAAAAAATGTCCATAGAGTAGGGTTGGGGCCAAAGAGGCCATATACCTTGGAGTTTTCAGTATCTATATCGTTAATTTCCAAATGCAGTTGGGGGGACCAAAAATGAACATCTTTTTTTTGGAATTTTATAAAGACATGATCATCTATTCTATTTATCAGGAAAGGTTCATTCTTCTTCTTTTCAAAAGACTCCAGTGCACTTTCCTTTGGTTGAGTAAGGTCTAACTGGAACCTCGGCCTTAGTACAATGTCATTGGGTAACGCTTTCATACCTGGTATTGTTTGCTCATAAAAGATACCTATTTCTTTTGAAACATCCATCTATGAGTTATCTAAAAATACCAGATCATGATCCGACGCCCTATCTTTTATTTTTTATCTAGTTTCTTTAACACTAACTTTGCGGCCTAATTTTCATGTATGGGCGCTATTGTAGCCATAGTAGGGAGGCCGAATGTTGGGAAATCTACATTCTTTAATCGTTTAATTCAAAGACGTGAGGCCATTGTTGATGCTGTAAGCGGGGTAACACGCGACAGGCACTATGGTAAGAGTGACTGGAATGGGAAGGAATTCTCATTGATAGATACCGGAGGCTATGTCCTTGGGAGTGATGATATCTTTGAACAGGAAATAGATAAACAGGTAGAACTGGCCATTGATGAGGCAGATGCCATAATTTTTATGGTAGATGTTGAAACAGGGATTACCGGCATGGATGAGGATGTAGCTAATTTATTGCGCCGTGCCAAAAAACCTGTTTTTTTAGCTGTTAATAAAGTAGATAACGCCAAACGAGCAGAGGATGCAGTGGAGTTTTATGCACTCGGCTTAGGAGATTATTACAATCTTTCGAGTATCAACGGTAGCGGCACAGGAGAATTATTGGATGCCCTGGTTGAGGTATTGCCAGAAAGCGAAGAAGAGGAAGATGAACTGCCAAGATTTGCAGTAGTTGGCAGGCCTAATGCGGGGAAATCTTCTTTTATCAATGCATTAATTGGCGAAGAAAGATATATTGTTACAGACATAGCTGGTACAACACGCGATAGTATAGATACAAAGTACAACCGTTTTGGCTTTGAGTTTAATTTGGTAGATACGGCAGGTATTCGAAGGAAAGCAAAGGTAAAAGAGGATTTGGAATTTTATTCTGTCATGCGTTCTGTCAGAGCTATAGAACACTGTGATGTCTGTTTACTTTTGTTCGATGCTACCCGGGGATTTGACGGGCAGGTTGAAAATATTTTCTGGCTGGCACAGCGCAATAATAAAGGAATAGTGATCCTGGTTAACAAATGGGATTTAGTAGAGAAGGATACTCAATCAGTTAAACAATACACCCAAAAAATTAAACAGGCCATTGAACCCTTTACCGATGTGCCTATACTTTTTATATCCGTCCTTACTAAACAAAGGAT
>JAHEHU010000026.1 GCA_024639765.1 Eudoraea sp. | reverse complement strand
CTGGCTAACAAACTTGCCATAACATGTCCTTCGGGTCTATCTAGACGGGAAAGCCCCATATTCGAAAGCTTATTTTGGACAGATCTTATATCTTCTTTTCGCAGTGCGCGGTAATGGATAAGATTACGGGCACTTTTTATAAAATTGGGATGTATCTCGGAGAGTTCTGCAGCATATTTGGCCTCGAAATACTCTAAGCGTTCAATGATTGTGGAAATTTCACTTAAAAGCGATTGTATTTTTGCCTGCTTTTTACCACTTTTTGCCATTACGCACTATTTAAAAGCCAAAGTGCTATGAATTTAGTGGTTATTTTGCACATTTTTGTTATGACCATGCATAATAATCGTGCATATAATTAGATTAGATCACTATGTTCACTGAGCCAATGGGAAGCCGCTTCTGAGGCATTTTCCCTATTAAAAGGTGGAATAGAAAATCTACCCTAAATTTTTGCCGTACTTTTTCTTCCTCTTGTACCTGAATGTCCAACAAAAATTTATGAATTATTGGAAATAAAATAAGAAGAAGATATTGTTATTACCTATTTAGAAGTAAAGGTATATGGGTGAAGTTGGTGTCCCTGTAAGCTTAGGCTTTTATATATTTGCCAGGCTCCTTCTCAAAACTAACTTTACACCCATCGCAACAGAAATATACCTTCTCACCGGCGTATTCAATAATATGCTTTGGGTTCTTTTTAGAAACCGGCACCTGGCAGACCGGATTTATATAATAATCTTCTAGAAATTGAGCATTAGGTTCTGTTTCAGTTTCTACCTTGGTTTTACTACCACAACAAACACTCGCAGTTTTGTTCTCACCACGAAAATCAGCTATGATTTCAGCCAAAATACTAATGGCTACTTCACTAGCCAATTTGGCGTTGATGTCTAAGCCTACAGGGCTGCGCAGTTGTGCTATTCGTTCTTCGGGAATACCTGCATTGGTCAAATAAGCTTTGATATTTTCAGATTTTTTAGCACTCGCTACAAAGCCTACATATTTCACCGGAGTCTCCAATGCTTTTTTGACCGAAAGCTCATCATCTTCACCCTGGGTTGTCACTATGATATACGTATTGGTGAAATTTTTAATACTGGTAAAATCAACATCATCCGAAACATTATTCGCCGAAAGAAACATTTGTACATCCGCATCGTTGGCCATCACGGAAACCCTAAAATCAGCTGCAGAGGCCATTTGCACCAACTTTCGGGAAATATTCGATTTGCCTACGACAATTAATTCGGGTTGTGGTATTACGGGCTCTATCATAACTTCTAAGGTTCCTTTACTTTGACAAGACATTACGTATTCTTTATGGGTAGCCGTTGATCTTGTGCCACCTTCTGGGGAAATGCGCACACGCCGGTATCGTTTGGTTTTGATGACATCTAACGCTTCTTTAATAACAATACCGCGCACACAACCACCTCCTATCCAACCAATTAGCTCACCAGTTTCCAATATAATGGCCTTGTCACCTACTTTACCTGAACTGGGAGCAATACGATCAATCACCTGCGCAATCGCAAAATTCGCCCCTTTAGCCAAATGCTTTTCTATTTGTAATGTAAGTTCGTTAAACATCCATCAATAATTTTTCGAGCTTCAATAAACTATCCAGATTGTGAGCCGATTCAAAAGCATCAAGATGGGGCATTACATTCACCATTCCTTTTTGTATTGGCTGATAGCCCACCATTCCTTTCAGGGGATTCAACCAAATTAATGTTTTACATTTCCTTCGTATGGTCCTTACAGCCTCTTTCAAAACACTAACATTCCCGGTCTCGAGCCCGTCACTCAAGACCACCACAATATGCTTTTGACTTAAGAATTTATTTCCATAACTAGCTATAAATTCTGTCAATGATTCCCCAATCTTGGTGCCACTAGACCAAGAATGCACGTTCTTCCCAATCTGTTGTAATATTTGCTGTTCATTATTCTGCCTCAACATTGGTGTTACATGTGTCAATTCGGTACTAAAGGTAAAAAACTCCAAACTTTTAAAATACTTTTTTAACACCATCACATAACGTAAAAGATAATAGCTATAGGTATCCATGGAACCGCTAACGTCTAACAGAAAAACTACTTTGCGTTTTTCTTTTCGTTTTCTTTTATGCGATAACTCCAAAAGCAACCCCCCTTTGGAGATCCCATGACGAATCGTATTTCTGATGTCTATCCTTCCTTTATTCGCGTTCTCCAAACGTCGCTTAAAGCGCATGCTCATTTGATGAAAAAGTTCTTCAGCCAGTTCTTCTAATTTTTCCTTATCCGCTATATTGACCTTTGAAAAATCTGTCAAGCGCAAACGAATACTCTCGTTAGCACCCACGGTCTCCTTTGCCTCCTGTTCCTTTATCTCTTTCTTAGGAAGATTAAATTCTGTGCCTAAGAAAATGATAGTAGCCGTATCCTTCTCTTTTTTAAGCTGTTTTATTTGTTTTTTACGCTGTTCCAATTTTTCCTCGTAAAAACGACTCCAAAAACGCTGGAACATTTCATCAAAGCGATCAAAATGTTCTTTGCGTTTGCAGTAAATCGCCTTAAGACTATATTGAAATAAAGTACGGTCTAGAGCATATCCCTTTTCTGCAATGGCAAACGCATCTAATGTCTCCTGCGGACCCAGCATAAACTGCCGTTCTCTGCAATACATTGTAAAGTCGATCAGACGTTCTCTAAAAGATGTAGTTACTTCAACCACCTTGATTAAAATATTAGGTAAAAATTATAAGTTTATCCATTATTTGGACTTCCTAGAATTGTTACTTGCCACCTACTCAAAAAACAAGTAGGAGAAATAGCAGGCAGCCGTAACTGTTTTTTAGTCTATGGGGTATAAAAACTCCTGCACGGTTTTATTACGTACAAATTCAACATCATCTTTATGTTTCAAAATACTACCAATAGTTGTTTGAACAATTTCGTCGGTTATGTTTTTTTGATTCATAAGCAACAAGGTTTTAGCCCAATCCAATGATTCAGCAATTCCCGGAGGTTTTATCAAACTTGACTTTCTAAGATTATGAATAAATGTTACGACTTGTGATGCCAATTCCACATCGATATTCGGTAGTTTTTTTGCAATAATATCAATCTCCCCGGTTTTTGATGGAAAATCTACCCAATGGTAAAGACAACGCCTGCGCAATGCATCGCTCAGCTCTCGAGTTCGGTTAGAGGTTAATATCACAAGCGGCTGGGAAAGGGCTTTTATAGTTCCCAATTCCGGGATACTAATTTGAAAATCGGAAAGCAATTCCAAAAGATACGCTTCGAACTCCTCATCCGCCCTGTCTATTTCATCAATCAAGAGTACAACAGGTTTCTCTGCACTTATAGATTGTAATAACGGTCGTTGCAGCACATAATCCATTCCAAAAATCTGGTTTTGAAGTGCTAACTTATCCTCTTCCTGTTCAAAGAGTTTGATATGTAGCAATTGTTTTTGGTAGTTCCATTCGTAAATGGTGGTACTAACATCTAACCCCTCATAGCACTGCAGACGGATAAGGGTAGTATCCAAATGCTGGGCCAGTGTTTTGGCAAGCATTGTCTTGCCTACTCCAGGGTTTCCTTCCAACAAAAGTGGTTTCTCCAAATTCTTCAAGAGAAAAATGGAAGTTGCTAACGCATCATTCAGTATGTAGTCGTGCTCATAAAAATCTTTTATCAGCGCCTGTATTTCCTTATTCAATAGCTCAAATTTAAATTACTATAAAAGCTATGCTCCTAAGGGCATAGCTTTTCGATTGCAACTTATGAGAACAGCTATGCTGTGGCCTCTGCTGCAGCCAACTTCTTAGAAAAGTTGGACACAAATTGTTTGAACAATTGATTTGAAACTGTGGTAATCAATCGCGAACCAAATTGCGCTATTTTCCCGTTAACGGTGACATCCATGATCGCATCTAATTTAACACCCCCCTCTGGGCGCTCTTTAAGGTCGATGGTCATCATCATTTCTGCATTTCCGTTTCCTTTTGAATCGACACCGTCTCCCGTAATAATAATTTTACGATTCTCTTTATCGATTTCCTTATAAAAAATATCGGCATCATACTTCACCCCCATGGGTCCGAATTTCATACCAACTTTACCCTTATAATGATTATCTCCCACCTTCTCATCAACTGATACGCCCGGAACACAGTCCATTATTTTTTCCGGGTCGATAAGATGTTCCCAAACCAATTCTGTGCTTTGAGGCACTTCGAATGATTTATCTAATTGTGTTTTCATGACATTTCTTTTTTTACCCTAAAAAAGGGAATCCATTTAAATTTTACTGTTACATTTTAATCAAAGCATGGGTATTAACGTTAGCATCCGAGAATACCATTAACCTCAACTTTTACTATCCCTCTCCCCTAAGGAGAAAATATCCTTCCTTTTACTTCTTATGCGCCTGAATTGCCTCCCAAACCTTTGCAGGTGTAATGGGGATATCCAAATGCTTTATTCCCAAAGGATACAAAGCATCAATAATTGCATTGGCTATCGCCGGTGGGGCCCCAACTGTTGGGGATTCGGCAACACCTTTCGCGCCTAATGGATGATGTGGAGAAGGTGTAATGGTGTGTCCGGTCTCCCAGTGTGGTGATTCCACCGCTGTTGGCACCAAATAATCCATTAATGTCCCGTTAAGTACATTTCCTTCATCATCATATTCTATACCTTCATACATTGCCGGTGCAATACCTTGCGTTAACCCTCCGTGAACCTGCCCCTCAACAATCATGGGGTTAATGATATTTCCACAATCATCAATAGCCACAAATCGCTTTACATCAATTGCTCCTGTTTCTTCATCAACCTCAACGACACAGATATAAGCACCATTCGGGAAGGTTAAATTTGGTGGATCATAGTAATGTGTTGCTTCAAAACCTGGTTCCATTCCCGGAGGAAAATTGGTATATGCCGCAAAAGCAACATCTTGAATTGTTTTGGACTTTTCCGGAGCACCCTTTACAAAATACTTCCCTACTTCCCATTCTATATCCTCTTCGCTAACTTCTAACAGGTGAGCCGCAATTTTCTTTCCTTTGTCCTTTAACTTACGGGCTGCAATTGCAGCTGCCGCACCTGCAGTAGGTGTACTTCTACTGGCATAGGTTCCCAAGCCGTAGGGTGCAGTATCCGTATCTCCTTCATCTATTTCGATGTCTGAATACGGTATACCCAATTCCTCAGCCAGAATCTGTGCATAGGTTGTTTCATGACCCTGGCCCTGGGACTTGGTCCCAAAACGGGCTAGTGCTTTTCCTGTGGGATGTACACGAATCTCGGCACTATCGAACATCGCAATACCTAAAATATCAAAGTCTTTGGATGGCCCTGCTCCTACTACCTCTGTAAAGGTGCATATGCCAATACCCATTAATTTACCTTGAGCGCGTTTTTCGGCTTGTTCCTTTTTGTAATCGTCATAACCGATCATTTCCATGGCTTTTTCCAGTGTAGCCTTATAGTCGCCACTGTCATAACTCCATCCCAATGGGGATGCATAAGGAAATTGTTCTTTCTTTATAAAGTTTTCAAAGCGAAGTAGTGCAGGATCTTTGCCTATTTCGGCAGCTAATTTATCAACCATTCGTTCAATAGCATGCACTGCTTCCGTCACTCGGAAAGAGCACCTGTAGGCAACCCCACCTGGTGCCTTATTGGTGTACACGGCATCTAACTCGGCAAAAGCATGTTCGTAATCATAAGAACCTGTACATATAGAAAACATGCCTGTAGGATATTTTGAAGGATTCGCAGAAGAATCTGTATATCCATGGTCTGCTAATGTTGAAACTTTGAAGGCCTGAATTTTTCCGTCTTTTGTAGCTGCCAACTCGCAGTCCATATGATAATCACGGGCAAACCCATTTACCAGGTTCTCAGAACGATCTTCAATCCATTTCACTGGTTTTCCAATTAAGAAAGAAGCCGCTATCGCAACTACATATCCGGGATAAACAGGAACTTTTCCTCCAAATCCTCCGCCAATATCCGGAGCAATAATTCTTATTTTTTCTTCTGATAATCCAACATGACCGGCGACTAAGGCCAATATCGTTCGAATAGCATGTGGCGCTTGCGATGTCAAATAAATGAGCATTTTTTGGGTATCCTTATCATAAGAAGCCACTACTCCGCACGTTTCTATAGAAGCCACATGAATTCTTGGTAAATGAATACGTTCCTTTACTACCACGTCGGCATTGGCAATAACAGCATCGGTTTTTTCCCTGTTGCCGCGTTCCCAATGATAAATATGATTATCTTTTTGACCTTCTTTATCCGGACGCAACAGGGGCGCATCCTTATCAAGGGCCTTGAACGGGTCTACTATGGCGGCCATAGGCTCATACTCCACTTCTACAGCCTCCGCTCCGTCTACCGCAATATATCTGTCTGTGGCAATAACAGCGCAAACCTCTTGAGATTGATGCATAACCGTATCAGTAGGCAATACCATTTGTGAATCCGATAAGAGTGTCGGCATCCAATGCAAATTATATTGTGCCAAATCCTCGCCTGTTATAACGGCAACAACGCCTTCAATAGCCAGGGCTTTTTCTTTGTTAATACTTTTGATTTTGGCATAGGCATACGGACTACGGACCATAACCATACTCAACATGCCTGGTAATTTTACGTCATCGGTATAATTACCTTTGCCGTGTAAAAATCGGGCATCTTCTTTTCTTTTAACAGAGTGGCCCATTCCGCCTACCTCTGGTGATGTTTTACATGAGAACATAATTTCTTTTTTTAGAGGTTAGACTGTTTCTTTAGTTTCCTTCGCCATTTCTTTTGCAGCCTGTTGAACAGACTTTACAATATTGTTATAGCCGGTACATCGGCAAAGGTTTCCTGAAATTCCCCATCTGATTTCCTTTTCTGTCGGATTTGGATTTGTATTCAACAAATCTATCGAACGCATGATCATGCCAGGGGTGCAGAAACCACAGTGCAACCCGTGCTGGTCATGAAATGCCTGTTGCAACGGATGGTTTGTGCCGTCTGCGGCAATCCCTTCTATAGTTGTAATATTGGCTCCGTCTGCCCGTACCGTCAAATAGGTACAAGACTTGACCGATTTGCCATCTATCAAAATGGTACAGGCACCACAGCTCGATGTATCACACCCAATGTGGGTCCCTGTCATATCCAGGTTTTCACGAATAAAATGTACGAGGAGTAAGCGAGAATCTACCTCAGCGGTAACACTCTGTCCATTAATTGTCATTGTTACTTTATGTTTTGCCATAACTGATTTATTGTCTTGCTCTTTCCAAAGCTTTGTTCAACATTCGTTTTGTTATTGTTTTCAAAATGGACCTTTTGTAAGCCTCCGAACCTCTCAAATCAGATTCGGGCTCGGCGTCTTCACTCGCAAATACCCCTACCTGCTCAATTAGGTCATCGGTTATTACCTTGCCCCTTAATAATTCTTCTCCCCTTTCGAGGCGCATTGGAACCGCACTCACATTGGTAAGTCCTATTCCAATTTCCTGACATACTCCATCGTCATCCAACTCCAGGTGCACAGCAACCCCGGCAGTGGCATAATCCCCCACTTTTCGTTCCACCTTATGATAGGCACCACCACTATTCTTTTTACTCTTTGGAATTTGAATTTCGGTCAATATGTCTCCCGGCTCCAAAGCGGTCATATAAAATCCATGAAAAAACTCATCAATTGGTATAGACTTTTCTCCATCGGCACCATGGGCAATAATAGTAGCCCGCAAGGCCAGCATAAGGGCCGGTTGATCATTAGCGGCATCGCCGTGGGCAATGTTACCTCCAATAGTTCCACAGTTTCGAACGGATGGGTCTGCGGTTAACCAAATGGCATCTCCGAAAATTGGATATTTATCTTTTAAAAGAGAATTGTGTTCCAACTCGGTCTGTGTTGTCAAAGCACCAATTTTTAGATAATCTCCTTCTTCCTTAATATAGGAAAGACCATCTATTTTACTGATGTCTATAATATGTTCGGGCGTGGCAAAACGAAGTTTCATCATGGGCAGAAGACTATGTCCGCCAGACATGTATTTCGCTTCTTCGCCAAGCTCCTCAGACAAAGCAATTGCTTCCTTTAAGGAAGTTGCCTTGTGATAGGTGAAATTAGCTGGTATCATACGTATTATTAAAGATTAATTTATGAGGATAATTCATAAATATATTTCAAATTTATCGATATAACAAAAGAATAAATGCTTTGTTGAGAATTTAGCAAATTTTTAAGATAAAACCCTTTTACAACTGCTTTTCCCCTGCTACTTTTGACAAGGATTTTAGTATCTTTCTTTTCTTTTTTTAAAGCAATGTATCAACAACTCTATTTGGATTATAATGCTACCACTCCCTGTGCTGAAGAGGTGATAGATAGCATGCTTCCTTATTTTTACGAAGATTTTGGAAATCCGTCCAGCAGCCAACACCCCTATGGATGGCTGGCAAAAAGCGCTGTAGAAGAGGCCACCAACTCAATTGCCCGCTGTTTGGGAATTAGTACCTACGATATAATATATACCTCAGGTTCTACAGAAACGATCAATATGGTGCTGAAAGGAATTGCACAGAAGATGCAATCTAAAGGAAAGCACATTATTACTTCAAAGGCCGAACACAAAGCTGTATTAGACACTTGTGCTTTTTTGGAGGAACGTGGTTATGAAGTTAGCTATCTGGAGGTGGACTCCCACGGCTTGGTTACTTTGGAAACCTTGCGCAAAGCACTACGACCAGATACTATTTTGGTCTCTATATTATACGCCAACAATGAAACCGGAAATATTCAACCCTTAGATGAAATTGCAAAACTCACTCACGAAAATGGTAGCTTGCTGTTCTCAGATACGACCCAGGCTTTGGGAAAGGTAGCTTTAACGAATGTATTGCAATTAGTAGATTTTGCCTGTTTTTCTGGCCATAAGGTATATGGACCAAAAGGAATTGGTTTGGCATACATAAAGGACAACCAGGATGCCAATCGTTTACCAACTTTTATTCAAGGCGGCGGACAACAAAAAGGACAGCGCGGAGGTACCATAAATACCCCACTCATTGTAGGCCTGGCAAAAGCAATTGAAATGTCCTGTGAGAATTTAGAAAATGAAGCGCGGCGTTTGGAAATATTACGAGATACTCTGGAAGACGGTTTGCTTAAAATTGAGCTGGCGATTTCTAATGGTACCGCTCAGCACCGCCTACCGAATACCGTTCATGTATCCTTCCCCTATGTAGATGGAACTAAATTTTTGACTGCATTAAGTTCCAAAATTGCTGTTTCGAGCGGGTCTGCCTGTAATTCTGCTTCGGTGGAACCTTCCCATGTGTTGACCGCCATGGGTGTTGAACGTAGTTTGGCATATGCTTCTATACGTTTCAGCATTGGAAGATATACGACCATAAGTGATATTGAAAAAACCATAGAAATTGTGTCGAACGAAGTTTTAAAACAACGGGAGAGTAATATTCTTTGGGAGCGAAGGCCCATCTCCTAAATCCTTCCTAAGCTACCTGCTGTTAATTCTTAGTCCCTCACGTGAATAGGTCCTTTTTTCTCACGCAGCATTCCACCTTTCTTATCGGAAAATACACTTAAAATTTCACTAAACAGACTCACGGCAATTTCCTCAGGAGTATTGGCACCAATTTCCAATCCGCATGGGGCGAAAATTCGTTGCATTTCCTGTTTGGAAAATTCGCGCCCATCCGACTTATAGGCCGCCACCATCTTTTCAAAACGCTTTCTGGGTCCAAGAGATGCAATATACGGGGCAGGGCTCTTTATCAGTTTTTGAAGATTATTATAATCCGTCTTGTAGTCGTGTGCCATTAAAATAACAGCAGTTCGATCATCAATCACAGGACGGGAATCCAAATTTTTAGGAAAGATATTTTTTACGGATTGAAGTTTTTCCTTTTTGAGTTTTTGAATGTTCCCCGTAAGACTAACCTCCCAATCCATCAATTTGGCCAGTTCAAGAATGGGGTAAACGTCATAATTATCTCCATAGACAGCCAAATGAAATTGCGGTGGAATCAATTCGATAAAAACCTTAGCCTTTACTTTATCTTCCTCAAAATGATAAGATTTCGACTTTTGGTTCTCCAGAACATCCTCAATTTTGTCCTTAAGAAAATCTCTCAATCCTTCGTGCCCGCAATCTTCCAGGGATTTGGAATCTTTGTCATAATAAAAACTACTTCCCAGAATAATGCTTTCATCATCACAATTCAATGCAGTGACAGTAGCTATTATGTGAAATCCCCTATCAGAAACGCATTTCTGAAGCATCTTTAAGGTAGAGGAGTTTTCTGAAATAGGTGAAATCAACACATCTATAATACCATTACATCCTAGTCCCACGCCTATTTCATTTTCTTTGGAAGTGTCGTAGGTTACAATTGAAGGTTGTTGTTTTAAGATCGCAATCTGCGATCGTCTCAGGGCATCACCCTCCAGGCAGCCTCCGCTTATGCCTCCTTCAAAAACACCAGATTCAAAAACGAGCATACGCGCACCTTCCCTGCGGTAAGAAGATTCTTCAACGCGCACCACCTGCGCAATGGCACATTTTTCTCCTGAGTTTTTTAAGGAGTTATAAAGTTTTAATATCGATTTGATCTCTTTCATTTGATAAAAATGTCTTTTTCTTTTAGCAATAACACCTCTAATATATCTAAATTTAGCTATATTGAATGCGCAAATTGCTAAGAAAAAAATGAGGGATTCCTTTGACAGATCCATAGACTATGTGCGTATTGCCGTTACGGACCGCTGTAATTTGCGATGCTTTTACTGCATGCCTGCAAAGGGCATACCGCACGAGCCCAGAGCTCATTTGCTGAGCTACGAGGAGATTATACGACTACTAAAGGTCCTTGGGCAATTAGGTTTTCAGAAAGTTCGTTTTACAGGGGGTGAACCTTTTCTTAGGAAGGATTTCATAAAACTACTTGAGAGTACTGCTGAAATAGAGGCTTATAAATCCATACATATAACCTCTAATGGAACACTTTTACAAAAGCACATTCCGAAATTAAAGCAATTAGGTATCACAAAAATAAACCTTAGCATAGATTCTTTAGATAAAGAACGTTTTCACAAGATTACGCGTCGTGATGATTTTGACAAAGTAATGCAAACATTTCATTTGTTGGTAGACAACGGATTTAAAATTAAACTCAACGCCGTGATTATGAAAGGAATCAATACACAGGATATTATTCCATTGGCGGAACTCGCAAAAGACAATCCGGTTGATGTTCGCTTTATTGAAGAAATGCCTTTTAACGGGGGGTATAAAAAGAACATTGAAATGTATTCCGCCCGTGATATTGAGACAGATCTGAAGGGGCATTATCCGAACTTAGAAAAATTACCGAAAAAACACGGTGACACCGCGAGTTTACTTTCTGTACCGGATTATAAGGGAAATATTGGGGTCATCGCTGCTTTTTCCAGAACGTTTTGCAATACCTGTAATCGCCTTCGCATTTCTTCCAAAGGAGACATAAAAAGTTGTTTGTACGATGATGGTGTTTTTAATATTCGGGATTATATGCGTGCCGGTGTTTCGGATGAACAGTTGGCTGGTAAATTCCTTGAAATTGTTCGGTTGAAACCCAAAGACGGTTTTGAAGCGGAAAAAATGCGCAAAGCGCCTGCTGCAGCTTTGCAAAGCATGAGTAGTATTGGAGGTTGATATGGAAAATGTTTTTATACCCTATGAAAAAGCCCTTTCAATTTTAGAAGAACACAAAGGAGCCTTCCCACAGGAACGAAGAGATTTAGAGGACTGTATTGGAGCACATCTTGCAGAAGATCTAATTGCCGACCGCGACTTTCCCCCTTTCGATCGGGTCACTATGGACGGGATTGCCATCGACTTCGATTCCTTTCAGAAGGGACAACGTACTTTTATCATAGAATCTACGGCCGCTGCCGGAACCCCGCAACAGACCCTTAATAATAGTGCCAACTGCATTGAAGTGATGACAGGCGCCATCATGCCCCTTGGAGTAGATACCGTTGTTCGTTATGAGGACCTGACCATTGACAATAACCAGGCCACTATTAACTTAGATGTCCTTAATCACAAGCAGAATGTACACTTTAAGGGTATGGATATCCCAAAAGGTACCGTCATTGTAAAAAAAGGAAAAAAGCTTTCAAGTGCCGAAATTAATATAGCAGCATCTATTGGAAAAGATAGGTTACTAGTATCTAAAATGCCCAGGACACTAATTTTTTCAACCGGAGATGAATTGGTGCCCGTGAACCAAAGTCCGGAAATACATCAGATTCGAAGGTCTAATATTTACGGCATTCAGGCAACGCTTAAAGAATGGGGTGTTTCAGCGGACCTGCACCATTTAGCCGATGACAAAGAACAAATGTTAGCCACCATTTCTAAATTGATTGAAGACTATGACATCCTTATTTTTACCGGGGGAGTTTCGAAAGGAAAGTTTGATTACCTGCCCGAGGTGTTGGATTCACTACAGGTCATAAAACACTTTCATAAGATACAGCAGCGTCCCGGGAAACCTTTTTGGTTTGGCAGTAACGCGAAAGGGAAAAAGATCTTCGCGCTTCCGGGAAACCCTGTTTCTTCCTTTGTTTGTGTCTATATGTATCTACAGTTCTGGTTGCAAAAATCGCTGGGGAAAACGGGAGAACCACTTTATGTAAAGCTCAAAAATGATGTAGAATTTCAACCTAACCTGGTGTATTTCCTCGAGGCTACTCTGGAAAGTTCTAAAGACGGAACCTTACTAGCCAACGCCATCAAAGGAAATGGCTCCGGTGATTTCGCAAATCTTGTTAAAACGGATGGATTCTTGATATTACCGCAAAATAAAAGCCAATTTTTTGCGAATGAGGTGTATCCTTTCGTACCTTACCGCTCAAAATGGTAAATAATTGCTATGGAAACCATAAAGACAGCATGCTGTAAAAGGAAACATGCCGTGCCCAAAAAAGTGGAGGCCGCAAACGGCTCCATGTCTTTTCTGTCAACCATTTTATTGATTCTTATTCCCAAGTGTCCATTATGCATGACCGCCTATATGAGCGCTATAGTGCTGTTCTTTGATGTGGAATACAGCACTTTGGTTCCTGTATTATTGCACACAAAACCTGTTATGGGGCTTTTAATTATTACCATGATAGTATTGAACCGTAAGGATAACCGAACCTTGATCTCTTTAGCTATCGCCAGCATTTCATTCACATTCTTGATCTTAAAAACCTATTTTAATACGGCAATGCTCCTCCCAGATTGGATGATTTACATCGCCTTTATCTTTGCGATTTGGTATAATGGAAACTTTAAATATTTTTATCGTTTTGTTCGATTTGGTAGGAAGGGTGAGGTAGTATCCTAGATCTCCAACTGCAACCCATTAACCATCAAAACCCGAATACCGACTATTAAAACCAGAATAGCGGTAACTATCTTAATGCCGTTCCCGGTCAATTTATTTAAACTAACCCTAATTCCAATTTGTCCTCCGATCAAAACAGCAACCATTAAGCCGATGGCTTCTACCCAGGGAAGCTCAAATGTTCCATCGGTTACTAATCCACTGATACCTGAAATGGAATTCACTAATATAAAAAAGCTGGCCAGGGCGGCTATTTTTATGGATCTGTCCCATTTCATATGGTTGAGGATCGGGGCTAAAAAAATACCTCCTCCTATGCCCACCATACCCGATAATAGTCCGATTCCCGCTCCCAACAAATAGGTGACATAAGAAGGATAATCAGGGTTTATGTCCTCCGACTTTTTAAGACCAACCGTCTGCAAGATCAACGCCAAAGCCGAAATGATTAAAGCAGCTCCAAGAATGATGAAAAAGGTATTTTCGGATAAGCGAAATAGTGCTCCAATAAAAGCCAGGGGAATACTTGTAATGATAAAGGGAAAGAATTTTTTAAAATCAAAATATCCGTTTTTAAAATACAGATAACTACTGCCCGAAACAACAATCAAATTACATATGAGCGCCGTGCTGCGAATCGCGAAAAAACTTGTAAAAAATAATGCCAGCAGGGCCAGGTAACTAGATCCTCCCCCAAAACCTACGGAAGAATAGAGGGTTGCAATAATTAAAAAGCCTCCCATTAATACTAGAAGCTCAGGAACTGTTAGGAGCATTTGGTTGAGTACTTGTTTAAACCTCCCAAAATACTAAAAAGAGAACTATCAGCATGCCGTTCTCGCAATTGTTTTAAAGCAGTTTCGCTCCGCTGTCCGGATTGGCACACGAAATACACAGGAATTGAAAAATCTATTTTTCCGGAATAAGCCTCCAATTCATTCAGAGGAATATGGATAGAATTGGGAAGGTGATACTTTTCATACTCTTCGGACGTACGCACATCAATGATTTGAGCCTTATCAGCCAGAAGATTTTCAATTTCTGCAGCATCAATCCTGGGAATGACCTCACATGGGTCGTTCCATTCATAAAAATCCTGGAGTCTTTTAATTTCAAGGTTTTCGGGCCGACAATTGAATTTTATTTTTTGATACGACTGATTAAGTCCATCAAAGAGCAGTAAACGGCCTGTAAGCACCTCGCCTATTCCCGTAAGTACTTTAACCGCTTCCAAGGCCTGAAGACTGCCGACAATTCCCGGAATAATTCCCAAAACACCATGTTCGTTGCAATTGGGCACCTCATTTTCACTGGGCATTGCAGGATACAGACAACGATAGGTTGGTCCTCCGTTGTAATTGAAAACACTTAGGTGCCCTTCGTACCCATGCAGGGCACCATAAACAAAAGGTTTATTTAATATCACACATGAATCATTGACCAGATAACGCGTAGGAAAGTTATCGGAGGTATCTACCACAATATCATATCCTTCAATAATTTCAAGGGCATTTTTAGTTGTCAAATAAGTAGCATACCCAACAAGTTCCGTATCAGAATTCTGCTTCTGTAGTTTTTCAAGTCCTGACACCACTTTTGACTGCCCAACATCTCCCGGACCATAGAGGACCTGTCTGTGTAAATTGGTTTCAGAAACAATATCACCATCAATAAAGCCAATTTTCCCAACACCCATGGCGTTCAAATAAGTCAACACCGGAACACCGAGTCCTCCTGCCCCAATAATTAAAACCTTGGCTTCAGCAAGTTTTTTCTGGCCCTCTGTTCCGAAGTCTTTCAGAATGGTTTGCCGTATGTACCGGTTTTGGTTCATTTGTCTCAATGGTTTAAATGGAGCCCTCCTCATCTGGAAAAAAGCCTTCAACCTTTATTTATCTACAAGGTACTACTCTTGTGTCAGTTTCCCCAGGGCCTCTAAGTACTCTTCCTCCGAATTTGCATTCAACAACACGCTTTTATCCTTCGGGAAAACCAATTTTGTGTCATTATTAATCAAGTATTTTCTTGGGCAGGTTCCGTTGCCACTTTTTAGGTACCCAATGGATTCTTTAAGGGCATGTGGTTCCCAGATCGCACATAGTGGCTCAGGAAGCGGATTATCGATCAAAGCAAAAGAAGTAGCTGATTTGGTATTATCCCTTTGAGAGATCAGTTCTTTTAACGATGATACATTTATTAAAGGAAGGTCACAGGCCAGCACCAGCCAGGCTACTTCCGGATATTTTTTATGGGCAGAGAGAAGTCCGTTGTAAGGACCCCGGAATTCATCCAGATCCACGATGGCCTTCATATTATCCGGTAGATCTGCCTCCTGCTCTTTGCGCAAACTAATGAATGTTTTTTCGCAAACCTGATTTAATAATTCGTATAAATATTCACGGTGAGGGATGTTGTGGTATTTAATTAGTCCTTTATCCGTTCCCATGCGGGTACTTTTCCCTCCAGATAAAACGAGTCCGTATAGCTTTGGGGTTGAAGTCATGATTTCTTCCTATAATTAGCTTAATTATATATTATCAATAGTAAACAATATTTTATTGCTCTTAGCTACCTTATCCCCCGCTAACGGGTGGAATGATGGCAATCTCATCCTTATCTGTTAAGGACACATCCCCTGAGGCGTATTCGTTATTCACCGCCACAGCAAAAGAGGTCAATTTGGCAAAGTCTGGGAACTCCTTAATTAAAAATTCCTTAAGTTCCTGAACCGAAGTAGGTTGTGCCTCCTTTCCTGAGATCATAATTGGGGATCTCCCCACAATATCCTTTGCAATTCCAAATAGCAACACTTCCATATTCTACGATAAATTAAAGGACAATTTAATTAAAAAAATACGATTTAGTTTGGTCTTTTCTCACCTATTCGGTTTAAATATTGCTAAATAAAAAGGAGCTAGTCGGCTATAAAACAAAGAACTATTAGAAAATTAATGTGTCCCATTCTTTTATAGCAGGATTATAATGCTCAGTATGATGGGCCATCGAGAAACCGCTGCTGCAAATAGAAAATCGCACCGCACAAAAGTGCGGTCCATGTTTTATTACCTCCAAAATCTCAAACTACGTTTGGCTCACTTACCTAATTGCGGATTAGTTCACTGTGCTCACTGAGCCATCGGGAAACCACTTATGCAAATAGAAAATCACACCGCACAAAAGTGCGGTCCATGTTTTTATTCCCTCCAAAATCTCAAACTACGTTTGGCTCACTTACCTATTTCCGGATTAGTTCGCTTCGCTCACTGAGCCATCGGGAAACCACTTATGCAAATAGAAAATCACACCGCACAAAAGTGCGGTCCATGTTTTTATTCCCTCCAAAATCTCAAACTACGTTTGGCTCACTTACCTAATTGCGGATTAGTTCACTGCGCTCACTGAGCCATCGGGAAACCACTTATGCAAATAGAAAATCGCACCGCACAAAAGTACGGTCCATATTTTTATTACCTCCAAAATCTCAAACTGCGTTTGGCTCACGTACCTATTTCCGGATTAGTTCGCTTCGCTCACTGAGCCATCGGGAAACCACTTATGCAATTAGAAAATCACACCGCACAAAAGCGCGGCGTATGTTTTTATTCCCTCCAAAATCTCAAACTGCGTTTGGATTTTTACGGGAATAAAAAAATCCACACCAAATGGTGTGGATTTTCTGAGTGATGTGGGCCCTACTGGATTCGAACCAGTGACCCCCTGCTTGTAAGGCAGGTGCTCTGAACCAACTGAGCTAAGAGCCCGTTAAGGAGTGCAAATATAGAATAGTTTTTTATTACCTAAAACAAAAAAGACAAAAAATCATACCACCTCTGCAACCGTGAAATTACTCCCTCCCACAAAGATCAAATCGGTCTTTTTAGCTTCTTTTTTGGCTGTCTTCAGGGCGTTGGATACCGAATGATAGAAGGCGCCTTTTAATCCGTATTCACCTGCCTTGCTTTTTAACACCTCAGCATCCATGCCCCTAGGAATATCCGGTCTGCAAAACAGATAATGAGCCTCTTTCGGAAACAAAGGCAGCAATTGATCAAGATCCTTCTCCTTTACAAATCCAAGGACTATCCAAAGTTCATCATATATTTCATGAGATAGTTGCTCTATCACCAAATTCAAACCTTCACTATTATGAGCCGTGTCTGCAATGATCCTGGGGCCTTCTCCGAGTATCTGCCACCTGCCTAATAGTCCGGTATTCTCAACTACCTTGGCCAAGCCTTGGCTAATATGTTCTTCCGACACATTAAAATTAGCAAGTGTTCTTATAACAGCTACCACCCCTTTAATGTTTCTATTTTGATATACTCCTTTTAATGAAGTTGTATAATTTTTATAGTTCTTATCCTCTGCGAAAATGATCTTTGCCTGTTGACTTTTAGCTACCTCCCTAAAGACCTTAGTTGTTTCCTCTTGTTTTTCACTGATGACAACCGGGGTATATGGCTTAATGATACCCGCCTTCTCATAGGCTATCTTCTCAATGGAATCGCCCAAAAGATCAGTATGGTCCATACCAATATTAGTGATCAGGCATACTTCGGGATTTATAATATTGGTAGAATCGAGCCTGCCACCCAATCCAACCTCAATGACTGCGATGTCTACCCTTTCTTTAGAAAAGTGTTCAAAAGCCATGGCCACTGTCATCTCAAAGAATGACATGTGGTTCCGTTCTATATATGGCTTGTTTTCTTTTATAAAGCGAATAACTTCCTCCTCAGAGATCATCTCCCCGTTGATCTTTATCCGCTCGCGAAAATCTTTTAAGTGAGGTGAGGTGTACAACCCAACCCTATAGCCTGCTTCTTGTAATATTGAAGCCAGCATATGGCTGCAAGAACCTTTCCCATTGGTGCCTGCTACATGAATACTCCTGAAATTATGATGCGGATCACCAAGATGTGTGGTAAAAGACTGTATTCCCTGAAGTTTTCCGTTATAGGCCGTGGGCCCCTTTTGTTGATACATTGGAAGCTGCGCAAACATCCAATCCAAGGTTTCTGGGTAGGTCATGTATTATTCCCCCAGTTTAAAGTTGACCACTACAAAGCCTATTTGTTGGCTTGGCGCCCTTGAATCTGAGTTCCAACTGTGGAGAAAAGCTGTTTTTCTGGCAGGTTCTAACAAGCAAGGGGCATTATTGGTAGTTCCTTTTACACCAGGTGTTGCCTCAATTACTTTTCCGTTGCGGTCTACCACGATCCGTACCACTACCCTGCCTTCTTCATTACATTCCTGCTGAACTTTCCCCTGATTTGCCAATGATCTTCCATTAAGGCCGTACCCCCCAGTGCCACTACCAGATCCGGGACTTCCGTAATAGCTTGTCGCATATGGATCTCCATTTAGTTGTCCCTTATCCCCTTGCTGGGAATCATCTCCTTCGCTTCCCTGTGCAGTGCCATCTGAGTTATTTAACCCCCCCATAAGCGCATCCAACTTCTTTTTCTTGGCTTCTTCTTCCAACCGCGCCTTTTCAGCGGCTGCCTGCCTGGCACGTTCAACTCGTTCAGCTTCCTCTTTAACCTTCCTTGCGGCTTCTTCGGCCTTGCGTTTGGCTTCCGCCTGTTGTTTTATAAGGATAGACTCCTCGCTCTCCTGGGTTAATACCTTTTCTGATTCTTTTTCCGGAGTAATCGGCTCTGCTATAGGTTCTTCTGTTTGCTCTGGCAACTGTTCCGCTTCTTCTTCGGTAACTTCAGGAGTTTCATTCTGCTGTGGTTGTATCTTTTCTTTTGGCTGTACCCTCCCAGACCCGTATTCCATGCTACCAAAATTTACGGTAATTCCGTTCTCAATAGGGGGATCCATATAGGTAAGACCTATATAAAAAAGCAAAAGAAGGAGTGCACTTAACAGAAAGACTGTAAGTGAGAAGGATTTTTTCTTGTGTCTCGTATCTAAGAACGACATTAATTAGGTCGCACGGCAAGGATCACCTTGTAATTATTCTTATTGGCAATATCCATTACATTTACAGCCTCTTTAATGGCCACACTTTCCTCTGCCCGAAGAATAACCGTTGGATTCTCTTTCCCTTTCAATGCTTTTTTTAATTCAATTTCAATATAGGCTCCGTTGATCTGCTGATTATTCACAAAGTATTCCAGATTCTTATTTATGGAAACAGATACATTTTGTGTATTGGTAGATTTTCCTTTCGCCTTTGGCAATAACATATCTAGAGCATTTGGCGAATTAGCGGTTAACATAAAAAAGATAAGTAACAGAAATACAATGTCCGTCATAGAAGACATGCTGAACTCCGGACTGATCTTATTTCTACTTTTAAGTTTCATAAGAAGTAGTTAAACAGGTTCGTTTAAAAGATCAAGAAATTCTACGGCGTTAGCCTCCATCTTGTGGATCACCTTATCTGTGCGATTCACGATATGATTGTAGCCCATATACGCTATGATACCCACAACCAAGCCTGCTACAGTAGTGGTCATTGCGGTATAGATTCCGGATGCCAAAGCCCCCATTTCAGCCTGTCCGCCACTACTTGCCATTTGATGAAATGCAAGGATCATCCCTATAACTGTTCCCAGGAACCCTATCATAGGAGCAGCACCGGCCACAGTAGCCAGAACATTCACATTCTTCTCTAGTTTATAGACTTCAAGGGTGCCGGCATTCTCTATAGCCGCATTAATATCGTCCAAAGGTTTCCCAATCCTGGACACTCCTTTTTCCGTTAAACGCGCTACAGGAGAATCTGTTTGGGCACAAAGGATCTTGGCAGCCTCCAGTTTGCCATTCATTACATGATCCCTGATTTGATTCATGAAATTCTTGTCGATGGCAGATGCCGCCTTAATAGCTAGCAAGCGTTCGAAATAAATGTACAGGGCCACCGCAAGCATTGCGAATAAAACGGAAATAATGAAGATGCTCCCTGCACCCCCACTTAAGATCAGGTCAATAACGGAAAGTGTCTTTTCTTCAGATATAACCTCTCCTACTTGTGACTCATTCACAAGATCTTGAAACATTACCATATGCGTTCTCTTATTAATTTGCCCCTATAACGGTAATCTGCAGATTTAATTATGCATTCAATACTAAATTTCTAATAAGTATAAAACATGCCGCTCCTGCAACAAAACCAATCATTGCCAGGAACGCAATTTTTTTCACGTACCAAAAGAAGTCTATTTTTTCCATTCCCATGGCTACAACGCCTGCCGCAGAGCCTATAATAAGCATACTTCCACCGGTACCTGCAGAATACGCTATAAAATGCCATACAGGATCGTCTATGGGAATAGAAAACATTCCCATACTGGCAGCCACCAGGGGCACGTTGTCTATAACTGCAGAACCAACTCCAAGGATTACTACCACAAGATCGGAAACGGTAGTACCTAAAGATTCAGTTCCTAACATGGGCATAGTGCTATCTAACACTCCTGCAAATTCGAAGAGCATCCCTAAGGATTCCAAGGCGGCAACAGCCAAAAGGATCCCTAAAAAGAAAAGAATACTGGGAAGTTCAATTTTTGAGAGAGAGGAATGCACAGGACTGTGATGTGAAGCTGCATCCGAATCTGCATTAACAGAAGATATGCTGAATTTAGCGTTACTGTATATTTCAGCGAAGGTAGCTACAATAGCCAATGATAACATCATCCCAACATACGGTGGCAGATGAGTGATCGTCTTAAAAAAGGGTACAAATACAATAGATCCCAATCCCAGATAGAGCATTGTGGCCCCGTAGGCTGACTTAGGAATTTCCTTCTCTTCCAAATCCCCTTCAATTTCACCTTTAAAAACCTTGTACCTCAGGGCAAAAAGGACCGGTACCACCATACATACAACAGAAGGTATAAAGACGTGTTCTATAAGCTGCATTGCAGTTACTTTGTTGGCGATCCATAACATGGTTGTAGTAACATCGCCAATGGGGGACCAGGCACCACCCGCATTTGCGGCGATAATAATCATACCTGCAAACCAAAGTCTTAATTCGCGGTCTTTAATTACTTTTTGTAAAATAGTAACCAGTACAATGGTTGCCGTTAGGTTGTCTATAATAGCCGAAAGTATGAAGGCCAGAATTGAAAAGAGCCACAAAAGTTTCGATTTCTTTTTGGTACGTATATAGCCCTTTATGGTAGCGAAACCATCAAAATAATCTATGATCTCCACAATGGTCATGGCACCTAAGAGAAATACCAATATCTCCGCTGTTTTGCCCAGATGATGCAGTAGCATTTCATCTAAATGGGATGGCTCCAATTCCTTTAGTTCGGTATTCACTTCAAATACAGGCATATGCGTCAGTGCAATGATTGCCCATAGAATAGCCATCATCGCCAGGGCGGGAATCAGCTTATCTATTTTTAAATTATGCTCTAAGGTAATTGCGAGATATCCTGCAACGAAGATGATAATGATAATGGTTTCCATACTAATTGGTGTTTATAGTAGTTGTTTAAGTGCTATTTCAAAAGCGGTCTTGCTCAAATTGATCTTAGTAGGATTTTGCCTAAAGATATTCAAAATTGCTTTTCTAATGACATCCGAAGTATCATTAAATATCAATTCATCGTCCATGGCAACTCTCCCTTCCATAAAATATGCAAAAACGCGGGCCATTCCACAATTGGAAATGAAGTCCGGAATTAGACTGACTCTTTCATCTGTATATTCCATGATAGGCCCAAAAAATATTTCTTTATCTGCAAAAGGCACATTGGCACCACATGAGATAACCTCCAGTCCGGAGTCGATCATTTCAGAGATCTGCTCCCTGGTAATGAGTCTTGAGGCGGCACATGGGGCAAAGATCTCTGCAGATAAACCCCAAATTCGCTCATTCATTTCTGTAAAGGGGATCATCTTATCCGGATCTGCGATCAGCGTATTTCCTTTTTTGTGAAGGAAAAAGGTCTTGATCTCATCGAATGAAAATCCATTTTCATTAATTACACCACCTTCCCGGTCTATAATACCTACCACCTTAGAGCCCATCTGGGCCAAATAAAAGGCAGCAGCAGCTCCTACATTCCCAAAACCCTGAACAACTGCCTTTTTCCCTATGACAGACCCTCCTGAGATATTATAATAATGCTTTACCGCCTCAGCAACACCAAATCCGGTGATCATATCAGCTACGGTATATTTTTGGGAAGTATCGGGAGAGTACATAGCGCTTTCCAGGACCTTGATTACGCCAAGACGAAGCTGTCCTATACGGTTTATTTTATCTGCTTCCGTAGGCCTAAAGTGGCCGTTAAATACCCCTTCCTGAGGGTGCCATACGCCAGCGTCCTCAGTGATTGGAATCACTTCATGGATCTCGTCCACATTAAGGTCTCCACCGGTACCGTAATAACTTTTCAGCAAGGGTGCCACAGCATGGTACCAGCGCTCCAGAACTCCTTTCTTTCTTGGGTCGTGAGGATTAAAATTTATACCTGATTTTGCTCCTCCGATAGGAGGACCCGAAACCGTAAATTTTACTTCCATGGTCTTAGCAAGGGACAATACTTCGTTCATATCGAGCCCTTCCCGCATTCTTGTACCGCCGCCGGCTGCCCCGCCACGCAGTGAATTTATGACCGTCCAACCTTCAGCCTCCGTTTCGGGGTCTTTCCAGTTGAACACAATTTCTGGTGCTTTATTTTCGTACTTCTTTAAAAGTTCTTTCATTAAGGATAAGGATTACATTATGAGCTTTACATTTTAAACGGGCCTTACAAGACCCATACTTTAGATCTCAGTATTCATTGAAGCTAATGTTGTCTCATAATTCCTATTCGTTTACTAACGTCTTTCTTTTACCCTGTAACAAATATAAAAATATTGGTGGGGTATAAAAGTATTATTCAGAGTGGCCCGTAGTTAAAACCAAAAAATTGTTTTTATGATATTCTTAAATTGCCCTTATAATCATTGAATAATCTCTTATCAAGATGTATATTTGTAGGCCTTTTTTAACAATATACTAAGTACTATGGATTTTACACTTTCTGAAGAGCAATTGATGATTCAACAGGCAGCACGCGATTTTGCTCAACAAGAATTACTGCCCGGGGTCATTGAAAGAGACGAAGCGCAAAAATTCCCGACAGATCAGGTAAAAATGATGGGGGAGTTAGGGTTTATGGGGATGATGGTTGACCCAGCCTACGGGGGAAGTGGACTAGACACCTTATCTTATGTATTGGTTATGGAGGAACTGTCTAAGGTAGATGCCTCTGCCTCGGTAATTGTTTCCGTAAATAATTCTCTTGTATGCTGGGGGCTTGAAACCTATGGCACAGAAGAACAAAAACAAAAATATCTATCAAGATTAGCGACCGGGGAGATCATTGGAGCATTTTGCCTTTCTGAGCCGGAAGCGGGCAGCGATGCCACCTCTCAGAAAACCACTGCCATTGACAAAGGAGATCACTATCTACTAAACGGTACTAAGAATTGGATCACCAATGGAAATTCTGCCGATGTTTACCTGGTTATTGCTCAAACAGATGTCAAAAAAGCACATAAGGGGATCAATGCTCTGATCGTTGAAAAAGGGATGAAGGGATTTGAAGTAGGTCCGAAAGAAAATAAATTAGGGATCCGTGGAAGTGATACGCATTCATTGAATTTCAATGATGTTGTGGTTCCAAAAGAAAATAGAATAGGAGAAGACGGATTCGGTTTTAAATTTGCCATGAAAACCCTTGCGGGAGGTCGTATAGGGATCGCTGCACAGGCATTGGGTATTGCTGCAGGGGCTTATGAACTGGCAAAGAAATATTCCAAGGAACGAAAAGCCTTTGGCACAGAGATCAGTAATCATCAGGCCATTGCCTTTAAATTGGCTGATATGCATACACAGATTGAAGCGGCACGTTTTCTGGTTTATAAAGCCGCTTGTGACAAAGACAACGATGGAAATTACGATCTATCTGGCGCCATGGCCAAATTATACGCTTCACAGGTAGCCATGGAAACTACGGTTGAGGCGGTTCAGATCCACGGGGGAAACGGTTTTGTAAAAGATTATCATGTAGAGCGCCTCATGAGAGATGCAAAAATAACCCAGATATATGAAGGCACTTCTGAAATTCAAAAGATCGTCATTTCGAGAAGCATTCTGAAGCAATAATTACCGAACACCTTCTTTTAACACAGTACTCTTTAGAACTCCGTGGTTTTAATTACAAAACACCCGAGTTTTTGGGCCTTTTTTGTAAAACCCCATTATTAAAATCCTATTTAAAAGGGGATTAAAAATACATATTGCATATTTTTTATCGTATTATTTAATACGTTGCATTTTTTACACCTTACGGCGTTAAATCATGAATACATTTTAGTCATTTTGGTATTTTTGAGTAAATACGAAAAATAGATGTTGAAGAAGCAAGGAATGTATTTACCGGAGTTTGAACACGACAACTGTGGTGCAGGTTTCATATGTAGCCTGAAAGGAAAGAAATCGAACGACATAATTCATAAGGCTCTCGAAATTCTGGACAAATTAGAACACCGGGGTGCCGTGAGTGCAGATGGGAAAACTGGAGATGGCGCAGGGATCCTTATAGACATCCCTCATCTTTTCTTTAAGGAGGAATGTTCCTTTGAATTACCCGAATCCGGCACCTATGCCGTTGGAAACGTTTTTCTGCCAAAAAAAGCAAATCAACGCGCCTATTGTATTTCGGTATTTGAATCAGAAATAAAAAGACAAGGGCTGCACTTACTTGGATGGAGAGATGTACCTGTCAATACATCGGTTCCTGGCCGGATCGCCTCAGAATCAGAGCCTTTTGTAAAACAGGTATTCATTGCCAAGGAACATGAAGCGCAAGATTTCTTCAATTTCAATCTTAAACTTTTTATTGCCCGAAAGGTAGCAGAGCATGCGATCATCCATTCCAAACTTTCTGAAAGTAAGTACTTTTACCTACCCAGTCTCTCCACAAAGATTTTGATCTTCAAAGGGTTGTTAATGCCGCAGGACATCAAGAGATATTACACTGATCTGATGGATCCCAGAGTAGTGACCAGGCTGGCACTGGTTCATCAGCGCTTCTCAACCAATACATTTCCTACCTGGGATCTGGCTCAACCATTTAGGTATATGTGCCACAATGGAGAGATCAACACGCTTCGGGGTAATGTATCCCGTATGCGGTCCAGGGAAGCACTTTTGGAAAGTCCGCTTTTTGGGCCCGAGATAAAGAAGGTACTGCCCATTATTCTTCCGGGAAAATCAGATTCTGCCACTATGGATATGGTTGTTGAATTACTGCTAATGACCGGTAGGTCCTTACCTGAGGTTATGATGATGCTCGTCCCTGAGGCCTGGGAAAAAAATACAGAAATGTCCGAAGCTAAAAAGGCTTTCTACGAATATAACTCCTGTGTAATGGAGCCCTGGGATGGACCGGCCTCCATTCCCTTTACAGATGGTAATTACATAGGAGCCGTTTTAGACAGGAATGGACTTAGACCATCGCGTTATTCTGTAACCAAGGACGGCTACGTCATAATGTCCTCTGAAACAGGAGTGCTGGAAATAGCACCCGAAAACATTGAACTTCACGGTAGATTAGAGCCTGGAAAAATGTTCCTGGTGAATATGGAAGAGGGTCGCATCATTAATGATGAGGAAATAAAAGAAGAAATAGCAAAGCGCCATCCTTACAAAAAATGGCTCGATAAGAATTTAATGCACCTCAGGGACATTCCCTATAATGATTGTCCACTTTTTATTGGCGAAGAAACGGTAGAAAAAAGGAAAGCAGTATTTGGCTATACCCTGGAAGATATTAATACTATTATACTTCCCATGGGGAAAAATGCCAAAGAACCCATAGGATCCATGGGCTCTGATACTCCTATCGCAGTATTATCAGAACGTCCTCAATTGATCTATAACTATTTTAAACAATTGTTTGCCCAGGTAACGAACCCACCGCTCGATGGTATTCGCGAAGAACTCATTACAGACATAAGTTTAACGCTGGGTACGGACCAGAATATCTTTGAAATTACCGAACTACACTGCAGAAAACTAAAGATCCAGAATCCGGTGATCTCTAAAGAGGATCTTGATAAAATCAAAAATTACGATGTAAGCCCTGATTATAAAGTAGTCTCAATTCCTATTTTATATCGTGTTGATAGAGGACATAATGGTTTAGAGGAAGCATTGGAGTCCATTTTAGCTCAGGCTTCCAGTGCCATAGATGATGGGGCCAACATCATTATACTGTCTGACCGGTTTGTAAGTAAGACCAAGGCCCCAATCCCTGCATTATTGGCCTGCTCCTACGTAAATAGTGGTTTGCAGGCTTCCGGGAAACGTTCTAATTTAAGTATCATTATTGAATCTGCTGAACCCAGGGAAGTACACCATTTTGCACTATTATTTGGTTTTGGAGCAAGCGCCATAAATCCATATTTAGTGAATGAGATCATTGGGGAACAAATTGATGAGAACGATATCACCGAATACTCTTTTGATGAAGCCATAAAGAATTACAACAAAGCGATAGGGAAAGGCATCGTAAAGGTCATGAATAAGATTGGGATCTCTACGCTGAATTCATATCGGGGTTCTCAGTTGTTCGAATGTATTGGGCTTAACACCAATGTTGTAAATACCTATTTCCCAAATACACCAACGCGGATCCAGGGAATTGGGTTGTACGAGATTGAAAAGGAAATAGCGAAAAGGCATCAAAAGGCCTTTGCGACAAAACATGTGGCTGCAACGCTCGATCTGGAAATTGGTGGCGAATATCGTTGGAGAAGAGATGGTGAAAAACATATGTTTAATCCACTTTCTATCGCAAAGCTTCAGAAATCAGTAAGAAACAACGAACCCGATACGTATAAGGAATACGCCCAAATGGTAAATGAGCAATCTAAGGATCTCATGACCATTCGCGGATTATTCGAGTTTGCAAACTATGATCCTATTCCGTTGGAAGACGTGGAGCCATGGACAGAAATTGTAAAACGCTTTAAAACGGGAGCCATGTCTTACGGATCTATAAGTAAGGAGGCTCATGAAAATCTTGCCATAGCCATGAACCGTATTGGGGGCAAGAGCAATTCCGGGGAAGGCGGAGAAGATGCAGAACGGTTTTATAAGAACCAAACAGGTGATTGGCGAAACAGTGCCATAAAACAAGTAGCCTCCGGAAGATTTGGGGTTACCTCTAATTATCTGACCAATGCGCAGGAAATTCAGATAAAGATGGCACAGGGAGCAAAACCCGGTGAAGGTGGGCAACTTCCCGGAGCGAAGGTAAATCCTTCTATTGCCAAGACCAGGAATTCTACACCCTATGTAGGGCTGATCTCACCACCACCCCATCATGATATTTATTCCATAGAAGATCTGTCACAACTCATATATGATCTTAAATCGGCCAACAGGGATGCACGGATCAATGTAAAACTTGTTTCAGAAGTAGGTGTTGGTACCGTTGCAGCGGGAGTTGCCAAAGCAAAAGCCGACGTGATCCTTATTTCCGGATTTGATGGCGGAACAGGAGCCTCGCCTCTTACCTCCCTAAAACATGCAGGCCTGCCCTGGGAATTGGGAATTGCAGAAGCTCAGCAGACATTGGTAATGAACGACCTTAGAAACAGGATCGTACTTGAGTGCGATGGCCAATTAAAAACAGGACGGGATGTGGCTATTGCCTGCTTATTGGGAGCAGAGGAATTTGGTTTTGCAACGGCACCATTGGTAGCCTCGGGCTGTATCATGATGCGTGTATGCCATTTGAATACTTGCCCGGTAGGTATCGCAACACAAAATCCTGAACTGAGAAAAAAGTTTGAAGGGAAACCCGAACACGTCGTGAATTATATGTATTTCGTTGCTCAGGAACTCCGGGAGATCATGGCACAGTTAGGTTTCAGGACCATCAATGAAATGGTGGGACAGGTTCAAAAGCTAAACAGAAATAAGGCGATTGACCATTTTAAAGCCAATGGATTAGACCTGAGCCCTATTCTGCATAAAATAGATGTACGAAAGGGCACCAAACTTTACAATACACAAAAACAGGAACACCTTGTGAACAAGTCCATTGAGTTTGATATCATTGGAAAGGCACATCCTGCTCTGTTCAGAAAGGAAAAATCGATATTCCATTTCCCCATCCATAATACAGACAGGGCGGTAGGTGCCATCATCAGTAATGAGATCTCAAAGATCTATGGCGCGGAAGGGCTGCCAGATAATACCTTAAAATTGATCTTTACGGGTTCTGCCGGTCAGAGCTTTGGTGCTTTTGCTACAAAAGGTCTAACCATGGTAGTGAATGGAAATACCAATGACTATCTTGGAAAGGGGCTTTCCGGGGCTAAATTGATCATAAAAATACCCGAAAAATCAACCCTAAAACCTGAAGAGAATATTATCACCGGGAATGTAACACTTTACGGGGCAACCTCCGGCGAGGCGTACATCAACGGAAAAGCAGGCGAACGATTCTGTGTCCGAAATTCTGGTGCTACTGCTGTTGTTGAAGGCATAGGGGACCATGGTTGTGAATATATGACAGGGGGCACTGCGGTGATCTTGGGAGAAGTAGGACGAAACTTTGGTGCCGGAATGAGTGGTGGTATTGCCTATGTCCTGGATGCTCACAAGACCTTCGAGCAACGATGTAATAAAGAAGCCCTGAACCTGCTACGGGTTGAAGAGGACCAGGACATCCGGCATTTGAAGGAACTTATTGAGAATCATTACAACGCCACCTTAAGCCCACAGGCACAAAGGATCTTAGAAAATTGGGAACATTTCTTACCCAAATTCATTAAGATATTTCCGGAAGAATACAAACAGGCATTACTGCGCTTGGAACAGGAAAAATTACAAACTATTTAGAACGAAAAATGGGAAAGACGACAGGATTCTTAGAATATGGCAGAAAGACAGAGCCCTATAAACCAGCTGATAAACGGGTAAAGGATTTTAAGGAATTTACCCTGCCCTTAAAGGAAAAGGAGTTAAAGGAACAGGGAGCGCGCTGTATGGATTGTGGTATTCCCTTTTGCCATAGCGGTTGTCCCCTGGGAAATCTCATCCCGGATTTTAATGATGCGGTATACAGAGGGAAATGGGAAAAGGCAGCCGGTATTCTGCATGCTACCAATAATTTTCCCGAATTTACGGGTAGATTATGCCCGGCACCCTGCGAAGAAGCCTGTGTCTTAGGGATCAATGAAGATCCGGTTTCTATTGAGAATATTGAAAAAAATATTGTTGAGACCGCCTTTAAAAAAGGATGGGTGGTGGCCATGCCTCCGGAAACCAGAACTGGTAAAAAAGTAGCGGTCATAGGATCGGGACCTGCAGGATTGGCAGCCGCGCAACAACTCAACAGAGCCGGGCATAGCGTTACCGTATTTGAGAGGGATGAAAAGCCCGGAGGATTGTTGCGCTATGGTATTCCCGATTTTAAAATGGAAAAACATATTATCGATCGCCGGTTGGAGGTATTAAAAAAAGAAGGTATAGACTTTAAATGCGGTGTACATGTAGGGGTAGACGTGAAAGCTGAGGCTCTAAAGGCCGACTTCGATGCTCTTGTACTTTGCGGAGGAGCCACCATTCGGAGGAATTTGCCTATTGAAGGCGCTGATCTGAAAGGTGTGGTGCAGGCGATGGACTTTCTGGCTCAAAATAACCGTCGTGTAGACGGAATAAAGAAATTTGACCGTGAGATCCTGGCTACTGACAAGAATGTTGTGGTCATTGGAGGC
>JAHEHU010000192.1 GCA_024639765.1 Eudoraea sp. | reverse complement strand
TCTAACTTTGAGACCTATATTATAAATATTGAGATTCCTCAAAACGATCAGGATCTGGAGGAGGAGCGAAATGTGCGAACCGATAAAATGAAAAACATATCCAGACTAAACAAGGATATCGATTCTTTAAAGGAAAATAATGTAAAAATAGTTGCTGCTTTTTCTAAGAATATAATAAATAGAATGGGTGTATTTCTTCCGATTTCACAGATTGATACCACAAAGAAAATAACTAAACCCAAAATTATCCTGGACACGGTGGTAAAAAACAAAAAAAAGGAGATATTGCCAATTCAGAAAATAGATACCATGCAGATAGATAACGTATTGGATCTTTTCCGGCAACCCAGAAGAATACAAATCGTGGGTGCGGCAAAGAATTCGGTATCAAATATTTTAAATTCTGTGCTTGGTAAAAAAGAAGAATTACAACGGCGATATAAAATATACAATATGCACATATTGTCTTTACACAAAAAATTCGCCCTTGCCCTTTCCTGTATCATTCTATTTTTTGTTGGTGCCCCACTTGGAGCAATTATTCGCAAGGGAGGACTTGGACTACCTATGGTCATAGCAATTGTGCTTTTTTTAACCTATTATTTTATCGGAGTTTTTGCCGGTAACTATGCAAAAGAGGGAAATATTCATCCCATATTTGGAGCATGGCTTTCTACACTAATAATGTTACCTTTGGGCGTATATTTAACCAAAAGAGCTACTGCAGACAGGGGACTAATGGATTTTGGTCATGTTATTGAAAAAATAAAGACTCTTTTCAGAAAGAAAAATAAAGTTACAGCATCATGATTGCAACTATGGAAGATAAAATTCAATTAAACACTATTGAGGAGGCCATTGAAGATATACGAAATGGAAAGGTGATTATAGTAGTTGATGATGAAAACCGCGAGAATGAAGGCGATTTTATTGCTGCAGCTGAAGCGGTTACACCGGAAATGATCAACTTCATGGCTAAGCACGGGCGCGGACTTATATGTGCGCCTCTTACAGAAGAGCGTTGTGAAGAGCTGGATCTATCAATGATGGTAGAGAACAATACGGTGTTACATCATACCCAATTTACTGTTTCCGTAGATTTAATAGGACATGGTTGTACTACGGGAATCTCTGTACAGGATAGGGCAAAAACAATAAAGGCCCTTGTAAATGATTCAACCAAGCCTCATGATTTGGGTAGACCAGGTCATATTTTCCCTTTAAGAGCCAAAAATGGAGGGGTTCTAAGAAGAACCGGACATACGGAGGCAGCAGTAGATTTAGCCCGATTAGCCGGATTTGAAGCTGTTGGGATTCTGGTTGAGATTCTTAATGAAGATGGTACAATGGCCCGCTTGCCACATCTGGTAGAAGTAGCCCGTAAGTTTGATCTTAAACTTGTTTCAATTGAAGATCTTGTGGCCTATAGAATGCGCCATGATAGCCTGATAGTTAAAAGGGAGGAATTTGAAGTAGAAACCCGTTTCGGGCATTTTACTTTGCATGCCTATCAGCAAACTACAAATGAACAGGTTCATCTCGCATTAACTAAAGGAAGTTGGGAGCTAGACGATCCTGTGCTTACAAGGATAAACTCTACTTTGGTAAATAATGACATTCTGGGTACCCTTACGCATAATGCCGACAAGAAATTAGATGATATGTTTAAAGCACTTAATGAAGCTGGTAAAGGAGCCATCGTATTTATAAATCAGCAAAGCCAGTCTTATAATCTTCTTAAACGTTTAAGAGGATTACAGGAAAACCAAATAAATGGAATTATTAAGGCTCCCAAAATAGAAATGGATACTCGTGATTTTGGTATTGGTGCTCAAATCCTGCACGATTTGAATATTACCAAAATGCGGCTTATGACCAATAGTGACCAGGCTAAAAGAGTAGGTATTGTTGGTTATGGCCTGGAGATTGTAGATTACTCTCCCTATTAATTAGGGATTATAATTCCTTTTTTATTATTGTGGCCATCAATTCTGCCCTTTTAGCAACTTCATCCTCATCCCATCCCAGTTTTATAAGGCAGGATATAGTTCTACCCATCCAATGATCTGATTGCTTAAAGTGTGCCTCAGGATAATCAGGAATTCCTTCAAGTACTTCTTTTGCTACCGGAGCTAAAGACTTCATAGTTCTGAGATGATCCCATTTCTTGTAATAGTGCCAATTGTTATTATACCAGTAAAAACAGGCATCTACACCAGCAGCACCAAATGCCGCATGTGTTTTTTGAGTAATACCCTCTGAAGGAAGATAAAAATTCAGAAATGAATAATTCTCAACACCACCTTCAGGAACTCTTCTGAAGCTCACTCCCTCAATAGGTTCCAGAGCGTTTCTTAATACTGAATAATTTTTCTTCTGAACTGCAAGAAAATCATCCAGACGCGCAATCTGAGCTAAGCCAACAGCAGCGTGAAGCTCAGAAATCCGATAATTGTAACCCAAAAAAGGATGGCTTTCTGCTCCTCTGTCTTTTCCTTCATGGTCATGCCCGTGATCTGAATAATGATCAGCATTTTTATAGTAAGTTTCATTATTCGTAATGAGGGCCCCGCCTTCACCACAAGTAATTGTTTTAACATAATCAAATGAAAAGCAACCCAGATCCCCAATACTTCCCAAAGGTTTCCCCTCATAGGTTCCTCCTATTGCCTGGCAGGCATCTTCGAGTAAGATAAGTTTGTGCCTGTCACAAATTGCTTTTAGAGCCCCCAAATCGGCCATAGATCCACACATGTGAACCGGCATAATAACCTTGGTCTTTGGAGTAATAGCTTTCTCAACAGCCGAGGGGTCAAGGGTTAGCGTATCATCAATATCGACCATAACCGGTATTGCACCCAAAGCGAGAATAGATTCAAAACTGGCTACAAATGTAAAACTCGGAATTATAATTTCATCCCCTGCTCCTATTCCGGCACTTGCAAGGGCAACAGTTAAAGCTGCAGTACCACTACTCACTAGCTGAGCGTGCTTTGTTTGCATTCGTTTTGCTAATTCCTTTTCAAGTTGCAAGGCTTTCCAATGACCATTGCGCATGCCGTCAAACCCATATCTCATGAGCAC
>JAHEHU010000191.1 GCA_024639765.1 Eudoraea sp. | reverse complement strand
AAAAGCCCACCCTTCTAAAGAAGGTTCCGAAAAAGCAGGAAATTGTGAGCGTACAAATGGTAAATCAAGTTTCATAAGTGAATAGTATTCTTAAATTTGTGTTTAGGGATTGCTCTTCTGAAATATCGTGAGTGTTTTAATGGTAGAAATCAGATATCCTTCTTCCGACATACCCTCTATATAGAATGAGATATTCTCCATTCCGGTATCTTCAATATTAAAACTTGCCTTTCCATTTGAATCTAATTCTAACTGTGGTTCCCAGTGGATGGTCCCCAAACGTTCAAAAAGTGGACTGGCATAAATATATTTTGGAGTATAAAACTCTTTTGAAACATCAAAACCATAGGTGGTATCAATAAAGTTTTTATTCAAATCCGAAGTTTCTGAAGGGAGTAGGGGTGTTCGTCTCGTCCATATTTTAATCACGCCACCAGCACCATTTATACCCTCAGTAACATCGGGCCTTGGATTAACTTCAATACGTTCTATCTCTGCGGTATATAGTTCATATAATGAACTAAAACTGCCTGTATCCTGAAAAGCACCGCCTACAGGATTAGTCGGAGTTTTATCAACACCGCCAAAACCACTGCCCTGTCCTTGAGATGTTGAGGCTTGTGGAGGAGGTGGTGGGGGTGCTAACAGTCGTGTACCATCTAAATATATTACCGGCGGTGCGCCACCAAGGGTTCTTCTATTGGCTATCCTAACATCACCCAGTCCCACAGAAATATTATACCCCTTCATTCTGATAAGATCCGTTACCCGGGGATACATGTTTACAACTTGCTGATCTACAGTAATTTCATCCTGACCAATTATCTTTGAAAATTTTCGCTTTTGCTCTACTACCGCCACCTCATCCAAAAAGATAGTTTTATCCTCTAAACTGTAATCCAGATCTGGTAGTTCTGAAGGGTAGATGTTTGGCGTGGTCAATTCACTGATCTTTAAAGTGCCCGGTTGTGGGCTTGGAACAATACTGGCAAATATCCTCCGTGATGAAGGTTTTCCGTTTTCCCGGATCAATTTTATCTGCACTTCTTCGTTTTTCCCCACAAGTAAGTTCGGAATCTCAAAGTCTGGGCTATCCAATAGTACTGCTCTGGAGTCGTGGTATTTTGAATCCTCTATATACAGGGATGGAAATTTCTCCAAATCTGCCCCGTTAATACTTCCTTTTAAGGTGAGACCATTCTCATAAGGGAAGTTCGCTATAGGCGCACGGTTAAAGATATTCCTCCATTCATATCTACTCCATCCTTGCGTGAGAAGCAACAGGTCTAAGTCATACGCTTTATTAGGCGTAAAATCCCTGAAATAATAAGCAGGGTTCTCTACGTATCCCTTTATGTATGGCTTTAGAAGGAACTCAGAAAATATATTGACTTTGCTGTTGTAGGCCCTCGTTTCTGCAGGTAATACCGAAATACTGAATTTCCCGCTTTTTTTGCCTCTTGATATGAGCTCAACACCAATAGCCAGGGAATCTTTTATTTTCTCAATAAGGCGCACCTCGGCCTGCATGGCTTTTATTCCAAAGGGGTTAAAGAAGAGTCGCTCAGCGATGGGCCTGTTTTCCTGGTCAAAAAGGGTTACTGTGTTTACCCCCGGAAAGAGTTGTTCCCTATTTATTGAAAGGATGCTCTCTCGCATTGTATTGTCAAACTCTATAGATCTCGCTTCTCTGATATCACCGTCTTTGTGCACCGAAAGCCTGTATTTCTTCTTTTTGATGTCCTTCAGCGTATTTTCATTAGTGGCAACAGCTAATAAGATATCCTTGTCGCCATAATTGTTGACCACCCTTAGCACCATACCCTTTTCCGATACCTGGGGCAGGGGAGCAGTTACTACCTTGTTATTCCCAAGTTTTATGCTTACGGAATAGATGCTATTATTAGGAAGGATAGGAAAACTAGCCATTCCAAAGGCGTTCCCCTCGAAATCCATGACACTTCCGCCACTTTCATTAACCAAACTACCCTTTTCAAACACCACACCACGGCCTTCGGCATCAATCAGCTTTACACCCACAACGCTTTCTACGCCTTGTACAAGATGGCCTCCTTCCGGTAATAATTGAAGGTCGTATTTTGTAGCTGCAAGTTCCCGTAGCTCTACACTGCCATTGATGATCTGTATCTTCTGTATAAAGGAATCATCTTCAGCAAAGTTCCGCATCCAATTGGTGGAGGCTTTTATGTAGTAGTCCCCACTGGCATAGGTAGAGTCTATAGCGATATTCCCCCTGGCAAAGCCGTTCACGGCCATAACCAAGCGATCCTCTAAGGGCTCGCCCTGTTCGTTGTATAAGACTACCTGTAGGTTCGTACTCTGGGTAAATGGTAGTCCGTATTTCCGGTCGTATGCATAAGCACTAAACCAAAGTTCTTCCCCAACCACATAGGTACTCTTGTTTAGGTGGAGGAATATGGACTCCCGGGGAAGTTCGAAATACGATTCATAAGATTCTTTTATAGATGTATTGCTTTGTCCAAGAAGTCCACCCGAAAGGACCAAAGACAGCAAGAGGGTAGTGCATATTTTCTTTTTCATCCCGATAGTTTCTCCTTCGCTAGCCTACTTCGCCGAAATAGCTCTGCTATGAAGGCTGAAATACTATGGAGAAGGAGCTATTGAGATCAAATATAAAAACCTTAGGTTAGATAAACAATGTGAAAGTTCGTGTAAATAAGAATTTAAAAGAGTTTACAAATATCCAAAATTATTTGTAAGCACAAAGTACTTAGGATTTGAGTTCTGAAGTCTGTAAAAATAATCGCTTAAGGATTACTCTTCTCTGATATCATGATTGTTTTAATGGTAGAAATCAGTTTTCCATCTTCAGCCATTCCCTCTAAATAAAAGGATATCCTATCTATTCCAGTGTCTAATATGTTAAATGTAGCCTTACCGTTGGCATCGATCATGAGTTGTGGTTCCCAATGGATGGCCCCTGTAAACTCAAATAAGGGGCTTGCATATAGATATTTTGGTGTATAAAACTCTTTGGGAACATCAAAACCATGGGAGGTGTCGATAAATACTTTTACCCTTTCGGCGGCCTCATCGGAGTAAAGTGGATTCTTTCTG
>JAHEHU010000025.1 GCA_024639765.1 Eudoraea sp. | reverse complement strand
GCCATTCTATTGCCTTCAGTATCAACAAATAAAGCCATATACCCAATGTCTTCACTAATAAGTTTTTTGGTTTGCAAGATCTTACCCCCTGCCTTTTCGATCTTATCTACCTGCACCTGTACATCTTTAGATGAGAAATATAAAAGGGGTCCGGCGGTTTCACTGGGATGATAAAAATCGGTTTGCTTCACGAGGGACCCTGAAGCTCCCATTTTACCCTCAGCAAATGGAAACCAACCCATTAACAGATCATTGAAGTTTTGCACCTGTATATTCACATTAAAAACGGTGTCATAAAATTTTTTGGCCCGCTCCATATTTGTCACGGGTATCTCAAACCAACCTACCATGTTTGCTTCCATATTGTTAAGATTAAGATTCCATTTGTTTTTTTAGGGATGCCAGCCCTTCTTCAAAATCCTTTCCAACCATCTTGTCCATATTCATAAATAGCATCATAATACTCATCGGAAACTTATTCTTACCCTTAAATCCCCACGTCACCCTGGTTCCATTATTCCCTGTCTCATGCACATCTAGATAGCAATCAGAAGTAGACTTCCATGGTTTTAAGAATCGTAATTCTCCTTCTATCCTTTTACCGGGAATTATTTTGGTAATTTCCTGCTCCCCTTCCCCTACCTCTTTGTTCCCATTCCAATAGCTGATGGCACCTACTTCCCCATCGGTCCCTGTAAATTTCTTTTCCATATTGGGATCCTTTCTTGCCCAGGGAGACCAGGTGTCATTGTTTTTTAAATATTTGATATATTCAAATACATCTGTCGTTGGCCTGTCGATCTCAACAGACCTGTTCACATCGTATGATTTTGGTGCAATAAGTGCCAGAAATAGTATAATTCCGACCAGGGCGATTATAATGTAGAGTGCAATATACATTTGTCTATCAATTAGTTGGTTCCTAAGAAAGATACAAAATCTTTCTAATGACCGGCCTTATAGCGTTCAATTATTTGATCAATATCCTTAATGGATTTCTTGACCCATTCCAGCCTTTTTGCCTCTTTGTCTTCATTAGACAATTGCCAGTTAAGATCGGATCTGCGCAACTTAGAGGTCATTTGTTTTAATATGATAGCAGCTGCCACAGATACATTTAGACTTTCCGTAAAACCAACCATGGGAATGTGAACCAACTGATCTGCTTCTTTTAAGGCCGCATCGCTTAGTCCTTCTTTTTCTGCGCCGAACATAAAAGCCATCTTTCCGGTAATGGGCAGATCATCTATAGAAAGGGCATCCTTCCTTGGTGTAGTTCCAATTAGCGTATAATCGCGTTCCTTTAAATGACTAAGACAAGCTTTCGTAGATTTATACCTGTGGATGTCTGTCCATTTTTGTGCTCCCAGTGCAATTTTCTTATCTAATATTTTCGCGAACCTTCGCTCAATCACATGAACCTCCTGAATTCCAAAAATATCCGCACTGCGAATTACTGCACTGGCATTGTGCAAATGATAGACATCCTCCATAACCACCGTTAAATAGTTGGTTCGAAATGCCAGGACCTCCTCAAAACGCTTACGTCGGTCTTGAGAAACGAATGAATCCAAATAGGCAACCATGGCAGGGTCTTCCATGGTCCGAATATAATAAAAACGTAATTTTAGAGAAAGTAAGAAAATGAGCAAAAATATCGTGGTCCTTTCTGGTGCGGGCATGAGTGCAGATAGTGGATTGAAAACGTTTAGAGATGCGGGTGGACTCTGGGAAGGACATGACGTTATGGAAGTTGCATCGCCTCAGGGATTCAGAGCTAACCCCGAATTGGTCCTCGAATTTTATAATGAAAGACGCAGGCAATTACTGTTGGCGAAGCCAAATGAAGGCCACAAGGCATTGGCAAACCTGGAAAACCATTACAAGGTTACCATCATCACCCAGAACGTGGATGACCTTCATGAAAGAGCTGGCAGCAGAGATGTCTTGCATCTCCATGGTGAACTGTTTAAAGTAAGAAGTACCGCTCCTCCTTATACCGTACTTGAGTGGAAAAAAGACCTCAACCTTGGGAATCTTTGCGAACAAGGCTATCAGCTAAGACCACATATTGTGTGGTTTGGCGAGGAAGTACCTCTTTTACCGCAGGCAGCATCCCTCACTTCCCTCGCAGATATACTCATTATCATTGGCACTTCCCTTCAGGTATATCCGGCAGCCAGCCTAATGCACTATGCTAGGAGAGGAACCACTGTTTATTTTATCGATCCCAAACCAGCAATTGACCACTCATCCGACTTTAATCTCAAGATTATTTCCAAGAGGGCATCGGAGGGAGTACCGGAACTGGTTAACACCTTGCTGAATACCTCTATTTAACAATCCGATGATAATGAGATAGACTTAAATCTGCTGTCGTTTATCGTTTCCATCTATTCCATAAGTCCTTTCCAACTCAAAACTAATGGCTATCTTTGCGCTTTCTGACTCACATGATATCACATCCTATGCTCTCTAACGAAATACAGGCTATATCTCCCATAGATGGGCGGTATAAGAGTAAAGTCACAGCCCTTATCTCATACTTTTCCGAGGAAGCGCTGATGAGTTACAGGGTACGTGTAGAGGTTGAATACTTTATTGCCCTGGCAACCTTACCCCTACCCCAATTAAAATCTATTGAAACTGCTAAACTCAAGACACTGCGTAAGATCTATTTGGAATTTACCACGGAGGATGCTTTGGCAATCAAAGAGATAGAAAAAACCACTAATCACGATGTAAAAGCAGTTGAATATTTTATCAAAGGCAAGTTCGATGCTTTGGGTCTATCCGATTTTAAAGAATTCATCCATTTTGGTTTAACCTCGCAGGATATAAACAATACGGCTATTCCTTTGTCTATCAGGGAAGCAATGAATGACGTGTATGTTCCCCAATATAAGCTGTTGTTGGAAAAATTACACTCCCTGGTAAAAGAGTGGGACAAGGTGCCAATGCTTGCACGAACTCATGGGCAACCCGCTTCCCCTACCCGACTGGGAAAAGAATTAAACGTATTTGCAACCCGCTTAGAGGAACAATTCAATTTATTGAATGATATTCCTTCTGCATGCAAGTTTGGAGGCGCCACAGGTAATTACAATGCGCACTATGTGGCCTATCCCGATATAGACTGGCGGCAGTTTGGACAAGATTTTGTAAAAAATGAATTAGGACTTTATCATTCATTCCCAACCACTCAGGTAGAGCACTATGATCATATGGCGGCTTTATTCGATGGTCTTAAAAGGATCAATACAATTATTATTGACCTCAACAGAGATCTTTGGACCTACATTTCAATGGACTATTTTAAACAAAAGATCAAAGAAGGAGAAGTGGGTTCTTCGGCCATGCCGCACAAGGTGAATCCGATCGACTTTGAGAACTCTGAAGGGAATCTGGGTATTGCAAATGCAATATTTGAGCATCTTGCGGCTAAATTACCTATTTCAAGGCTTCAACGCGATCTGACAGATAGTACCGTTCTTAGAAACATTGGTGTTCCTTTTGCGCACACACTAATTGCCATGCAGGCCACCTTAAAAGGTTTAGAGAAACTTTTATTAAACAAAGATACTATAGACAAGGATCTGGAAAACAATTGGGCCGTGGTAGCAGAAGCTATTCAAACCATCTTAAGACGTGAAGGATATCCTAATCCCTATGAGGCATTAAAGGAATTGACGAGAACTAATTCAGGTATTACTCAAACATCTATTAGTACGTTCATAGAATCCCTTCAAGTTTCAAACGCCGTGAAGAAGGAATTAAAAAATATTTCTCCAAGTAATTACACCGGCATTTAAGCGTTCTTCTGTATCTGTACTCTATGCGGATATGGAATTTCGATCCCGGCATCATCCAGGGCCAGTTTACACGCTTCCAAGGTGCCAAAATAAACATCCCAATAGTCCTGAGGTTCGCAATAAGGTCGTACCGCAAAATTTACCGAACTGTCGGCCAATTCTGACACACTGACCGATGGGGCGGGATCTTTCAAAACCTTCGGGTTAGCTGTTAGAACCTCCAATAGCACTGCTTTGGCTTTTTTGATATCCTCCCCGTATCCTATCCCAACTGTAGTGTCTACCCTTATTTTTCCTTCTTCTGTATAATTGACGATATTGCCATTCGCCATTGCCCCATTTGGAACAATAGCCAGTTTATTTTGCGGCGTGATCAATTTTGTGGTGAATATTTCAATGCTTTTCACCACACCTATCACGCCTTGAGCTTCTATTAAATCCCCTATTTTATAGGGTCTAAAAATCATAATTAAGACACCTCCGGCAAAATTTGATAAAGAGCCCTGCAAAGCCAACCCAACAGCCAAACCCGCCGCTGCGATGACCGCGGCAAATGTGGTAACATTCACTCCAAGAGTGGAGATCACTACAATAATTAACATCACTTTTAAGGCCCAGGAAGCAAGATTCAACAGAAATCGCTGTAGGGATTCATCATAACTACCCTTGGATAAAACCTTTCTGGAGGCACCTATAATCTTCTTAATTATCCAGGACCCTATGAAGAATATGAGTACAGCCCCTATTATTTTAGGTCCAAACTCTACGATGAAACTGATCCCTTCATCGATCCAAATTTCTGCTTTATCCATGTCTTGATTTTTTTTGTAACAAATTTTAGTTCAATGAAAATATAGATAAAATAACATTTTATCAAATAATCAGTGGGCTACAACAAAAAACCCATCTCCAGATGAAGATGGGTTTTACTACATTTTATGGAATGTGCTTTTATCCTTTTAGGAATTGACCAATATCGCCTAGTCCTTCGCCTTTATAATCAGATTTTTGAATTGCCTGCATTAACTGCACTAAATAAGCAGGATTCATATCTTTCCCCAGGACCCGCACCAGGGCAAACCCTTTTTCTTCACTGTTTCCATAGATAATTACTTCATCAATGGCATCTTCTTCGCCAAGATATTTTACAAATCCCTTTCCGTATTGTGAATTAAGCTTCATCAATTCCTTAAAGTCTTTGTTCTTTAAAATGGCATTTACTTTACCTTTTTCAGCTTCATATTCCATATTGTTCGAAGCCGTTTTTTTGAATGCCAAAACATTGAGCTTTCTTAGGGATTGTACAGCTGTTCTCTGTGATTCTGTCAGGTCTGCCTCCTCCAGGTTGAGTATGCTTGCCGGCAGGTCTAAAGAAATGAAATTTGGATTCTCTGCACTATCTACATAGTATTCCTGTAAACTCTGTGTAGAGGTACATCCAATAAACATTAATACAACTATTAGTGGTAATATTCGAGTGATTTTTTTCATGATTTATAGTTCATTAATTGGTAAAAAGACCGAGGGTGCATGCTTAGCAGAAACACCCTCAGTCCTCAAACATATTGTTACGATTTCTTTTTCTCAATTTGGTTTAGCTCCTTGGGAAGATTCATCTTCTTGGTAAGGGCCCCAATTTTAGTAAGGTCTATATCTCCAGTCAGCGTTAATAGAACCGTTTCAATATTACGATCATTGATCTCTACATCGGCATTCTTGATCCCTGTGACAAACATCAGCAGTTCGCTTACATGGTCATCATCTTTTCCTTTACGGATATAGAACTTAACGTTGGCATCTTTGTCCTTTACACGCATCAGCTCCTCAAGAGATGCATTTTTTAAATACCTGTCCACCGTAGATTTCATGTCGGCAGAAATACCTTTGTTTTCAGTTACGAAGACCTTTAATCCATTAAGACTCTTGGCAATTTCCATAGCATCTCTTGCCTCCGGTTCATCGACATTCACATCCATTTTAACCAGGAGATCGAACATGTTCTTGTTGACGATCACTGAACTTACCTCATCCATATCCTCAAACTTGTCAAAGATAGATTGTGAGAAGCCTGCCAATGGCAGCAGAGCTATTGCTATTACTACTAGATACTTTTTCATTTTTTCGTTTTTTAATTGTTTTTGTAAATTTTTTGTTTTGTTTCTTCAAATTCATTTAAATAAGCCACTTTTTGGGTACCACGATCCAAATTTTGGGCCAGAAGACCAAGGGCCTTCTTTGTTTGAAGGTAGGCGTATTCTGCTTCCCTTCTTTCCTGGTATTGATTACCAAAATATATACCAAAGACTAGTACGGCAACTGCTGCAACGGATATCCACCTATAATACACTTTGCTGGTTTTTAATGGCACCTGCTTTGTAAACCGTTCTTGTTTGGCACTGGAGAAAAATGAGAACATGGCACTGTATTGCTCCAAATGTTCTGCAACATTGTCTCCGGTAAAATAATCCCGTAGGACCTGCTCTTCGGCTTCCGTGGTCTGAGCCTCAAAGTATTTCTCCAATAATTTTTCTATTCTATCTAATTCCATAGTTGTGTTTTTCTACTAATTTTTCTCTTACTGTTTTACGAGCTCTTGATAACGTAACTCGGACCGTTGTGGGTTGCATATCCAACATTTCTGATATTTCTTCAAAACTGTATTCTTCAATATCTCTTAGCTGTAACACCAGCTTTTGCTGATCGGGTAACGTATCCATGATCTTCTCCACCCATTGTAAACTATCATGTACTTCAACCTCTCTTTGTAACGACCTGGACTCATCTGCATAATTACTATGAACCAATTTTAAGTTTCCGGATTGCTTGGATTTTAGTCTGTCCAGGCAAAAATTCTTCGTCATGGTCATCGCAAAGGCCTCCACATTTCTGTACTGACCCATTCCCTTTTTCTTGGTCCATAATTTCATCAACACTTCCTGTGTAGCATCTTCTGCTTCTTCAGATGATACCAGCATCCTTTTTGCCAGACGATACAACTTGTCTTTGAACGGCATTACTAGATGTATAAACTCTGTTTGTGTCATTATTGGTTGATCGGCGGTTGTGTAGACCATCTACTAGGTGTTATATAAGCAAGACGACGTATAACGAAAAATGTTACAAAACTTTTTTTCTTATTTAATAACTGCTTATTTTAGCACCTAATAACCTTCCCTACACATGATATTGTCTAATATCACCCAAGGTATAAAAAGACCATTGGTTAAACATATCTTTGGAATAATTTTTGAGTCAAGCTAAAAAAAAGAAAATATGAAAAAGCGTTTCCTAATTCTGCTGGCAGCTGCCTTTGTTGTTCTTTCCTGCAGCAAAGATGATGATAGTCTAATTCCGGGCGGACCAAACCCCGATCCTTCTGCCAATCTGGATGTTCAGGATTTTATGTGGAAATCTCTCAATTTGTGGTATTTCTGGCAAGCCGAAGTTCCTAATTTAGCGGACGACAGATTTAGCAGTGATGCGGAGTATACCGAATTCCTTCAATCTGAAGCAAATCCAACCGACTTTCTGGAGAATCAACTTTTGTTCGGTGAAGATCGTTTTACCTTTTATAGTGACGATTATGAAACATTTACAAATTCCTTAACCGGCGTTACAAAAAGTAATGGGTTGAGTTTTGGCCTCATTGCCTATGGGAGTAATCAGATTGCAGGCTATGTAAGGTATGTAACACCAGATTCTGATGCCGCCCAAGAAGATATTAGCAGAGGGGAATTCTTCAACGGGGTTGATGGAACCCAATTGACCGAAGGAAATTATATCGATTTACTTTTCGGAGAAAATGATACCTACACCCTGAACATGGCCAATTATGAGACAGACACTTTTGTGGCTAATGGAAAGGAAGTGACCCTCACAAAACAGGAAAACTTTCAGGAGAATCCCATTTATGTATCAAACATGATAGAGACCAATGGACAAAAGATTGGTTATATTTTCTACCGTCGATTCTTATCAGACTTTAACGATCAATTAAATAATGCCATCGGAGATTTGAAATCACAGGGGATCACGGATCTTGTAGTAGATCTTCGGTATAATCCCGGAGGTGTTGTGAGTAGTGCTGTACAATTATCTAGCATGATCTATGGTACAAATACAAATGATCTATTCTTTCGCAGAAGGTACAATCCTAAATTACAAGAAGTGTTTGGTTCTTCTGCAGAAAGTAATTTTGTAAATGAAACGGGTAGCGGGATGCCTATAAATTCACTGAATTTGAATCGGGTTTATATCTTAACAACTTCTAGATCCGCCTCCGCCAGTGAATTGGTGATCAACTGTCTTGATCCTTATATGGAAGTAATTCAGGTGGGTGCCACCACAACCGGGAAAAATGAGTTTTCGGTAACATTGGTAGATGACCCGGACAATGAGGGACTACCATTTATATATGACGCTGGTAGAGAATCTTTTATAAACCCGGATAATTCCTGGGTGATTCAGGCCATCATAGGGCGAGGTGAAAATTCCGTCGGTTTCTCTGACTATACTAATGGGTTAATTCCCGAAATTGAATTGGATGAAGATATTTTAAATCTTGGAATCCTCGGGGATCCCAATGAACCCTTATTGGCCCGTGCCATTGAAGATATTACAGGCGTTTCCGGGAAGCAGGATTTCAGTGTTCGTATGCCTGCAAAACCCATGGCAGACTCTGATACCTTTTCCCCTAGTCAGGACCTCATTATTCTCGATGATTTAATCCCTCTTAAAAAAAATGATTAATAATTATTAACTGGAAGTAAGGTGCTTATTTATTGAGAGTTGCTAAAAGGGGTAATATCCATAATGCAAGTTGATAATAAACAAATTCCCTATTCTACCAAACCCAGGGTTTTTAGGTTTACTTTTGATATTTCTGATCAACTATTCATGAGATTTTTTTTCATTTTTCTATTTCTGGTAAGCATTTATAGTTGCAAGAATTCCGAAAGTAAAGATGGTATCCCCCCTGAGGAACTTCTGACAAGTACAAAATCGGCCATTACCCATGCCAAAGGATTTGAAGTTTACAAAACCAGTGATGATATCACCATAATTAAAGTAAATTCTCCCTGGCCGGGAGCCGATAAGGGTTTTACCTATGCATTGGTTCCTAAGAAAAGAATTTCTAGGATTTCTATTGACAGTTCCCTATATGATGCCGTGGTCCCTGTTCCCGTGGAGAACCTGGTAGTTACTTCTACAACACATATTCCTGCCCTGGAAGCACTGAACGTTGGCGATCGCTTAACAGGGTTTCCCGGAACAGATTATATTTCCTCAGCATACACAAGAAAACGGGTAGAAGCAGGTAAAGTGATCAATCTCGGTAACAATGAAATGATGAATACCGAGATGACCCTTCGCCTAAACCCGGAAGTACTCATAGGATTTAGTATTGCAAATGAGAATAAAGCCTATGAAACATTCATAAGAGCTGGCATACCGGTGGTTTATAACGGGGACTGGGCAGAGCAAACTCCACTTGGAAAAGCAGAATGGATCAAATTCTTTGCACCTTTCTTCCAAATGGAAGAAAAAGCCGAAATCCTTTTCGATTCTATCACTACGGCCTACCAACAAGCTAAAGAGCTGGCAAAAAATGCGAATACTATCCCATCTGTAATGAGCGGTGCGCTGTACAAGGACGTTTGGTACGCCCCGGGCGGTAATAGTTGGGCAGCACAGTTCATTGAAGATGCTAATGCCCGCTATCTTTGGAAAGAGACTAAGGAAACAGGCAGCCTTTCATTGAGTCTTGAAAGTGTTTTGGCAAAAGCGACCAAGGCCGACTACTGGGTTTCCCCCTCACAATTTACCACATATGATGACCTGGCGCAGGCAAATTCACATTATCTTCAATTTGATCCACTTAAGAATAAGAAAATCTACACCTATGCGCTAAGCAAAGGAGATACAGGCGGACTTATTTTTTTCGAGCTTGGTCCCAACAGACCAGATTTGATACTGAAGGACCTAATCCATATCTTTCATCCTGAGGTATTACCAGAACATACATTATTTTTCTTTAAGCCATTACAATAATTGAAAGGGGCATATCCATATCGATTCTTATTATTAGTTATAATACTTTTTATAAGTTTTGTGATCAATATTAGTCTTGGCTCCGTTGAGATACCTTTTTCTGTTACTTTAAAAGAACTATTCACAGGTGTTGGCGCAACCGATTCTTCGTCATACATTATATGGGAGTACAGACTGCCAAAAGCATTCACGGCAATACTCGTTGGGAGTGGGCTTTCCTTAAGTGGCCTATTGATGCAAACCCTGTTTAGGAACCCGTTGGCCGGCCCTTTTGTGTTAGGAATAAGTTCTGGAGCTAGTTTGGGGGCCGCATTCCTAATTATGGGTAGTGGAATATTTACTGCGGGCGTACTTTTAGTGACCGATATATCGCTGGCTGTTGCATCTAGTATGGGCAGTGTACTGGTACTACTAGCGGTGATTGCCATGGCACGTAAGGTAAAAGATACCATGGCTCTTTTGATCATCGGGTTGATGTTTGGAAGCATTACGGCAGCAGTGGTTACCGTCCTTTCATATTTTGCAAAGGCAGAAGAGCTTCAACAATATATATACTGGTCCTTTGGTACGGTGGGAAATTTAAGCGGCTCCCAGGTAGTTTTATTGACCGCTATATGCCTTTTTGGCCTCTTGCTAAGCATTCTTTCAATTAAATCCTTGAACGCGCTCCTCTTGGGCGAAAATTATGCAAAAAGCCTTGGGGTTAGAATAAGGCAAGCAAGATTTCTGATCATTCTTGCAACCGGACTTCTGGCCGGTGCCGTAACGGCCTTTGCAGGACCTATTGCTTTCATCGGATTAGCGGTGCCTCATTTAACCAGGCAACTCTTTAATACTACGGATCATAAAATATTAGTGCCCGGGGTTATTTTATACGGGGCAATTCTATTGCTCATTTGCGATACCATTGCTCAATTACCCGGTTCGTCCTATGTTTTGCCCATCAATGCCATTACATCTATAGTGGGTGCTCCCGTTGTGATCTGGTTGTTGGTACGAAAACGGAAAATGATCTTTTAACAATGGTAATGGGACATATGCCACAAGTTGATTTTATTTCAGAATAAGTACCTTCGTTACATTCTATAACAGAAAAAATTTACTGTTGAAACATCCATGAATACCACCCTTGAAATTCAAAATTTAAGCATAGGATACCCCGGCAATCACGGGGAGAAAAAGGTCGTGGTCAGTGACCTGAATTTTTCCTTAAGAAAAGGTGAATTTACCGCTATTATTGGTGTTAATGGGATTGGGAAATCTACCTTACTCAGAACCTTAGGAGGTGTTCAGAGCAAATTGGCTGGTACTGTATTGGTCAATGGGGAACCTTTGGAGTCCTTATCTGGTCTGGCCCTGGCCACTGAAATGAGCATTGTGCTTACAGATCCCCTGGCCAGCAAAAATCTCACTGTAAAAGAACTTATAAGTTTAGGGAGACAACCCTATACAAATTGGCTGGGTATTTTAAAGAATGAAGATACCCTTATCATAGAAGATGCCATAAAAAAAATTGGCTTAGAATCTGTACAAGACAGAAAGTGTTTTGAACTTAGTGATGGTCAACTACAAAAAGTACTGATTGCAAGAGCACTGGCGCAGGACACACCCATTGTTTTACTCGATGAGCCTACTACCCATCTAGATTTATATCATAAGGTACAAGTTTTAAAGACCATGAAGCATATCGCTCATGATTTACAAAAGACTGTTGTATACACAACTCATGAAATAGATCTTGCCATTCAGTTATGCGATAAGATGCTTATCCTGGATCATCCTGAAAGCCACTTTGGCACCCCTAGTGAACTAATTGAAAATGAAAGTTTTCAAGGATTGTTTCCCTCAGATCTCATTGGATTCGACACAAAAACCGGTTCCTTTAAGATCAAAAACTGAGCTGGTATTAACTTTCTATTTAAGCCTAAACTCCTATCTTTACTGTAAATAAGATATAAGATGAATACGGCTGTCTTGACGGCATTTATTGCAATTATTGCTGCATTACTTGGCTTTTTTCTTGGGAATTACATAGAGCGCCTAAAAAGAAAATCGAGCCAAAGCACCCTGGAGGAAAGGGAGAAACAACTACGTTTAAATTTAGCAGGGGTAGATGAACGTCTCCAGGCCGAAAAAGATACTACACGGCAATTACGGGAAGAAAATTCAACCTATGCTCAACAGCTAACACGGTTTAAGGCAGACATGGAAAATTTGCAGTTGAAAAACTCTGAACAAAAAGAGGAAGTCAATAAATTACAGGAAAAATTCACAAAAGAATTTGAAAACCTGGCTAATAAGATCCTGGATGAAAAAAGTCTCAAATTCACCGAGCAAAATCAGAAAAATATCAAGAATATTCTAAGTCCGTTACAAGAAAAGATACAGCTCTTTGAGAAAAAAGTAGAGGATAGTCAGAAGGAAAATATCAGTATCAATTCTGCTTTACGTGAACAACTTCTCAACCTTCAGAATCAAAATATAAAGATCAGTAAAGAGGCAGAGAATCTTACGAAAGCCCTGAAAGGTGATAGCAAGATGCAGGGAAACTGGGGAGAATTGGTCCTGGAAAGGGTACTGGAAAAATCGGGGCTAGAGAAAGACAGAGAGTACTACGTTCAGCAAAGTTTTACGAAAGAAGATGGCAGCAGGGTATTACCCGATGTGGTCATCAATCTGCCGGATGGAAAAAAAATGATCATAGATTCAAAGGTGTCCCTTACGGATTATGAAAGATTTGTAAATGCCGATGAAGATCTTCAGGAAAAATATCTCAAGGACCATATCAATTCTTTAAAGAAGCATGTGGATCAACTTTCTGCAAAAAAATATGAGGACCTGTATGATATGGAGAGTCCGGACTTTGTATTGATGTTTGTCCCCATTGAGACGGCTTTTTCCTCTGCTATCAACAAGGATACAAGTTTATACAATAATGCTTTTGAAAAGAACATTGTGATTGTTACCCCATCAACCTTACTGGCCACCTTACGGACCATAGACTCTATGTGGAATAATGAGAAACAACAGCGAAATGCTATTGAAATAGCCAGACAAGCCGGAGCACTGTACGATAAATTTGAAGGTTTTGTCTCTGACCTAACTAAAGTTGGAAAGAAGATGGACGAGGCCAAAAATGAGTATCGCGGGGCTATGAATAAACTTGTAGAAGGCAGAGGTAATATTATTACCAGTATTGAAAAATTAAAGAAAATGGGGGCCAAGGCAAAAAAATCGATTCCGGATTCTATCTTAAAAAGAGCCAAGGAAGACGATTATGATGAAGAACCTTCTCCTTTAGAACTTTGATCCCAGACTACAGAATGGATGCTGCGTCTGCATCCAGGAACCAAATAAGATTTCCACTCACAGGCGCTACCAGAGAGGCAGGATATTTCTCATGTTCGCCATTTTTATGAACAATGTCTGCTACCTTTTCTTTCTTCCCTTCACCCGTTACTAAAAAAATAACCTCCTTACTATGATTGATCACCTTACCTGTGATAGTGATACGTTTTTGTCCGGAATCTGGATGAGTAGCCACTTCACAGGTGTTTTTTGAATGCCACAGGTCTATCTCATGTGGGAATATGGAAGCAGTGTGCCCATCTTCTCCCATCCCCAAAATGGTCATATCTAAAACGGGGACGTTTTTTGCCAGAGGAATGTTTTCCAACAATTCACCTCCATAGCGTACAGCTTCTTTATTGGGATCATTTTCCCCCAAAATACGATGGATATTCTTTGAAGGGATGTCTATATTTTCTAATAAATGCTCTAGGGTCATTTTATAATTACTCTGTTCATTTGTTGGAGGAACACAGCGTTCGTCACCCCAATACAAATGAACTTTAGACCAGTTGATCGAATATTTTTTAGTGTTGGACAGCTCGTCGAAAACGATTTTGGGAGTACTTCCTCCAGAGAGTGCTATATGCGTTTCTTCCTTATCGCTAATCCAATTATCGAAATATTCTGCAAAATTTCGAGCTACTTCTTCTTTAGTAGTATAAATTCTTAAATCCATCTTCTTTATTTAATGACACAGAATCCGGGATCATCCGCAAGATTTGCACTCGGATTCCGCCAGGCCGGTTCACCTTCAATGAGATCATCTGCATTCTGAGGTCCCCATACACCGGCAGAGTACCCATAGATCTTCGCATCTTTGTTGGTTTTCCAATACTCCAGGATAGGATCTACAAATTCCCAGGCCGCTTCAACCTCATCTGCCCTGGCGTACAAGGTAGCATCTCCCTGCATGGCATCCAGCAAAAGCCTTTCGTAAGCAGACATTAGATTTGTTCCCTCAAGATTGGAGTAATAGAATTCCAAATTAGCACGTTCTACCTTAAAGCCCTGCCCAGGTACCTTTACACCAAACTTAATAAGGATTCCTTCGTCTGGTTGTATTCGTATTATTAGTTTATTATCCTTTTTGTTTACACCAGAATCGATAAAAATATGGTGGTGAGGAGGTTTGAAGTGTATAACGATCTCTGTCACTTTGGTTGGCATCCGCTTAGCCGTTCTCACGTAAAAGGGAACATCTTTCCATCGCCAATTATCAACAAAGAACTTCAAAGCAACAAATGTTTCCGTCGTAGAATTTGGACTTACCCCGTCCTCTTCCCTATATCCTTTTACTTTTTCGCCATTGATGACGGCTCCCAAGTACTGCCCACGAATAGTATTTTCATTAAGTGTCTTATGATCTTTTATTATTCTTAAAGATTTGAGCGCTTTCACCTTCTCATTTCTGATCTCCTCCGCGGCAGATCCTATAGGGGGTTCCATCACCACTAAAGACACTATTTGAAGTAAATGATTTTGAAACATATCCCGAAGTGCTCCAGAACTGTCATAATACCCTCCGCGTTTCTCTACACCAACGCTTTCGGCATTTGTGATCTCAACATGCTGAATATAATTCCGGTTCCACAGCGGCTCAAAAATGCTATTTCCAAACCTCGTTACAAGTAAATTTTGTACGGTCTCCTTACCTAAATAGTGATCTATTCTGAAAATTTGTTTTTCCTTAAAATACTTATGTAATTTCTGATTGAGATTCATGGCAGATGCCAGGTCATACCCAAATGGTTTTTCTACGATAAGTCGCTTCCAGCCCTTCTCCTGAATTGTTAGGCCCTGTTTGGACAGATTCTTTGAAATGACCTCATAAATATTGGGAGGTGTTGATAGGTAAAAAATATAATTGTTTTCTGTTTGGTATTCTGAATTTAAGCTGCTAATCCTTTCTGCCAGCGCAGTGTAAGACTCTTCATAGGAAGAACCCAGATCATGATAAAATAATTTGTCTGCGAATTCATTAATGAATTCCGTTCCATTTCCATTGATCTCATTGGTAAGGTACTTACTTTCTCTCACCACCCTGTTCCTGAAATCTGAATCGGAAAGCGATGACCTGCTTACCCCAAGAACTAAAAAATTCTTTGGTAAAAACTTTCCCCTGAACAAATGAAACAATGCGGGTATCAATTTACGGGCGGTAAGATCTCCGGATGCTCCGAATATGATCAACATCTGACTTTCTGTTTTATCCATCTTTAATCTTTAGATTCCCGGGGGATGTATTCCTCCACTATAAATGCCCAAAGTACGGACTAAATAGTAAATATTTTCAATTACTTTTGAAGATAACGGAGGCTCTTCGGTTTTTTTAAATACATTACTCTATGTAGTACCGACCCTTAAAATAATTAAAAATAATTTAAAAGATTTAGTACGATGCCAGAGAATAAGCATGATTTTGGATTGGTAGGCCTGGGAGTTATGGGTAGGAATTTTATCCTGAATGTGGCAGATAATGGTTTCACGGCATTTGGATATGATCTTGACAACACTAAGGTAACTGCCCTGAAGGAAGAAGGTGGCGATCTTGAAAAAGTAAACGCCACAAGTGATTTGAAAACCTTTATTGGGTCTCTGCAACTCCCCAGAAAGATAATGCTATTGGTCCCCGCTGGTAAGATAGTTGATAATGTTATTGAAAGTCTCTTGCCGTTACTATCCAAAGACGACCTTATCATTGACGGAGGAAATTCATTATTTACGGATACGGATAGACGGGAAGCCTACTTAAAAAGTAAAGGGATACACTTTTTTGGCGCCGGGGTCTCCGGTGGGGCTAAAGGTGCCAGAAAAGGGCCCAGTATTATGCCAGGCGGATCCCGTGAAGCATATAAGGAGGTACAACCTATTTTTGAGGCGGTGTCTGCCAAATACATGGGTGAGCCCTGCGTAGCCTATTTAGGGCCAAAATCAGCCGGTAATTACGTAAAAATGATCCATAATGGCATTGAATACGGGCTTATGCAGTTAACTTCCGAAATATACGACTTGTTAAAAAAAGCAGGGAAGTTGAACAACGCTGAATTGCACCATGCCTTTAATAGTTGGAATAATGGAAGGTTGCAATCCTTTTTAGTTGAGATCACTTCAGAAATTCTAATGAAGGACGATGACCAGGGAACCGGACAATTGGTAGATAAGATTCTGGATAAAGCCAAGCAAAAAGGAACCGGAAAATGGACCTCCCAAAATGCCATGGATCTTGGAATTCCCATCCCAAGCATTGATATAGCCGTAAGCATGAGAGAATTGTCTGCATTAAAGTCAGACAGACTCAAGGCCGAAAAGTTATACGGCAAGTCTCAACCAGCCACCATATCAAAGGATACCATTGTGAAAATGGCAGAAGAAGCATTGTATTTTTCCTTTGTCATAACCTATGCACAAGGCCTGCATCAATTATCTGAAGCTTCTGAAGAATATGGGTATGATCTTGATCTGGGTACCATTGCCAAGATCTGGCGTGCCGGATGTATTATCAGAGCTGGCTTACTGGCAGATATCACAAAAGCATTTCAAAAAAACGCTGAACTTTCCAACCTGTTACTGGACCCTATTTTCTCAGGTGAAATAAAACGAACGCTGTCCTCTGTTAGGGAGCTGGTATCCTATGGAGCTAGCAATGGAATACCCTTACCAGGCCTTTCCAATTCCCTTACGTATTTCGATGCATATACTTCTGGTCGCTTACCCTTAAATCTTATTCAGGCACAGCGCGATTATTTCGGTTCACATACGTACGAACGAATAGATAAGGAAGGTGTTTTCCACACAGAGTGGGAAACGTAGTGCTATCTAAGCAATTAACTGCAAAAGCAGATCCCCCTACTTACTTAAATACATTTTACGTCTGGTATACAGATCGTAGAATTCGTCGTCCTTTAAACTATCAATAAAAAGTATACTCTCGCCGGTACTCTTCATTTCCGGACCAAGGTTCTTATTCACATTTGGAAATTTATTGAAGGAGAAAACGGGTTGCTTAATAGCAAATCCTTCTAATTGCGGATTGAAAGTAAAATCCTTGAGTTTTTTCTCTTCCAACATCACCTTAGTTGCGTAATTAACGTATGGTTCCCCGTACGCTTTTGAAATAAAGGGAACGGTTCTGGAGGCCCTTGGATTTGCTTCAATGATGTACACAATATCATCCTTGATGGCAAATTGTATGTTAATGAGTCCTATGGTATTTAAGGCCAGAGCGATCTTCTTTGTATGGTCTTTGATCTGCTGCATTACAAATTCACCTAAATTAAAAGGTGGTAAGGTTGCATTAGAATCTCCGGAGTGGATACCGCAAGGTTCTATATGTTCCATGATGCCAATTATGTACACCTCTTTCCCATCGCAAATGGCGTCTGCCTCTGCTTCTATTGCCCCATCCAGATAGTGATCCAGTAGTAATTTATTATTCGGGATCTTTTGGAGCAGGTCTACCACATGCGATTCCAATTCCTGTTTGTTGATCACAATTTTCATACCCTGTCCGCCCAATACATAGGATGGTCTCACCAAAAGAGGAAAATTCAATTGATCAGATAAGGCGAGTGCTTCATCTGCCGTTTCGGCTACGCCAAATTCCGGGTACGGGATATTGTTTTCTTTGAGAAGTCTGGAGAAGCTACCGCGATCTTCAGCAAGATCGAGCGACTTAAAGCTTGTCCCCATGATCTTGATCCCATATTTATCTAGTTTCTCGGCAAGTTTAAGAGCCGTCTGACCACCTAATTGTACAATGACCCCTTCCGGCTTTTCGTGTAAAATGATATCGTAAATATGTTCCCAGAATACAGGTTCAAAATAAAGCTTGTCTGCCGTATCAAAGTCGGTTGAAACTGTTTCCGGATTACAATTGATCATGATGGTCTCATACCCGCACTCAGCGGCTGCCAGCACCCCGTGAACGCAGCAGTAATCAAATTCTATTCCCTGCCCTATCCTGTTTGGCCCTGAACCAAGGACCACGATCTTTTTCTTTTCTGTGACCTCACTGTCATTCGTTACAAAGCGCTTACCATCCGCTGTCTCTATCTCTTCTTCAAAGGTAGAGTAGTAATAAGGCGTCATTGCCTTGAATTCTGCAGCACAAGTGTCTACCAGTTTATAGACCCTGTTGATCCCGAGTAAGGTCCTTTTTTTATGAACTTCACTTTCATAACAGTCGAGCATATGTGCAATTTGCCTGTCGGCAAATCCTTTTTGCTTGGCTTCGAGAAGTAGTTCTTTGGGTAGACTCTCTACGGTATATTTGGAAATTTCCTGCTCAAGAAAGTGTAATTCTTCATATTGCTTCAAGAACCACATATCTATCTTGGTGATCTCATGGATCCTGCTAAGAGGTATCCCTAATTGAATGGCATCATAGATCACGAAGACCCTATCCCAACTTGGAATAGTAAGCTTACTGATGATCTGTTCATAATTGGTATATCCCTTCCCGTCGGCCCCTAAACCATTTCGCTTGATCTCGAGAGATTGAGTTGCCTTATGTAAGGCTTCCTGAAAGGAGCGCCCTATTCCCATGACTTCCCCTACTGATTTCATTTGAAGACCAAGGGTTCTGTCCGATCCTTCAAACTTGTCAAAGTTCCAACGAGGGATCTTCACGATCACATAGTCTAGTGTTGGTTCAAACAGTGCAGAAGTAGATTTTGTTATCTGGTTCTCAAGCTCATCCAGGGAATACCCAATGGCCAGTTTGGCCGCGATCTTCGCAATAGGATATCCTGTTGCTTTGGAGGCCAGCGCAGAAGAGCGGGATACCCGTGGGTTGATCTCAATTGCAATGATATCTTCCTTTTCATCCGGACTCACCGCAAATTGAACATTACACCCTCCTGCAAAATCGCCTATACTTCGCATCATGTGTATGGCCATGTCTCGCATGCGCTGGAAGGTTCTATCAGATAATGTCATGGCGGGTGCCACAGTGATAGAATCCCCTGTGTGGATTCCCATGGGGTCCATATTCTCTATAGTACATATTATGACTACATTGTCATTCTTATCTCTGAGTAATTCTAATTCATATTCCTTCCAACCCATAAGGGCCTTATCTATCATTACCTCATGGATAGGAGATATTTCTAACCCTCTGCTGAGCAATTCGTCGAAATCTTCAGCCCTATGCACTATAGATGCGCCGGCCCCACCCAGTGTATAAGAAGCCCTGATAACAAGCGGGAAACCGTATTCCTGAGCAATTTCTTTCCCTTCAAGAAATGAGGTGGCCGTAGATTGGGGGGCCATACCTACACCTATTTCTAACATAAGTTTCCGGAATTTTTCCCGGTCCTCAGTAATGTTGATCGCATCAATATCTACCCCGATGATCTGAACATCAAAATCTTCCCAAATACCCTTATCTCCTGCTTCAATACAAAGGTTGAGCGCTGTTTGTCCACCCATAGTAGGCAAAACCGCATCTATATTTGGATGTTTCTTAAGTATTTTAATAATAGACTTTGTGGTTAAAGGAAGAAGATAAATATGATCTGCCATGGAAGGATCTGTCATAATGGTGGCAGGGTTACTATTAATAAGAATGGTCTCTATTCCATCTTCCCGCAATGATCGCAACGCCTGAGAACCCGAATAATCAAATTCACATGCCTGACCAATGATAATGGGGCCAGAACCAATTATTAATATAGATTTGAGGTCTTCTCTTTTTGGCATAACTTCCTTATTCTTAACGTTTAGTAATTATTTTACAAAAAAAAAGGTGCTACTTTAAAAAAGTAACACCTTAAATTTATTGATTTTTCAATCATTATTTTTTGTGTCTCGGCTCTGAGGAAACAGATAATTTTTTTCTTCCTTTAGCTCTTCTTCTGGCAAGAACTTTTCTTCCGTTAACTGAAGCCATACGCTCCCTAAAACCATGTTTGTTCCTACGCTTGCGCTTGGACGGTTGATATGTTCTTTTCATGATATTGTTGTTTTGTAATCCGGGTAATAAGCACCCAATATTTTTCCAAAATCTGGGCGCAAATATACGAAGAGTTTTTGCTTTGCCAAATGGATTTGGAAAAATATTTTCGATTGTTTTTAGTACTTTTGCACCATTCAAAGGAACAGGTCTGATGAAACTTAAAATACTCTTACTTACCCTTTTTCTAACTTCTGTATTCCAGGGTATTCTGGCCCAGGAAAAACTGCAATACAATCTGAAAAAAGGGGATGTATTTCTTGTGAAACAAGTAGCAAGACAAGCCATCGTTCAAGAAATTGAAGGGGCCACGCATGAGATCGTGAACGATATAAGTGGCCTAATGGAATTTAAGGTGGTGGCCGAAAACACTGATTCATATGCAATAGACATTACTTTTGAAGATCTGGTCATGACCATGACCTCCAGTATACAAGGGGTATTAATGGATATACACGCCAAGGAAGTTGACCCGGATAATATGCAATCACGTATTTTCCACAGTCTACTGAATGTGCCTATTCATATTGTTCTTGCCAACAACGGCGATGTACTGGAAGTACAGGGAGGAGATAGCCTGGTAGTAAAAATGACAGAGGCCTCAGGACTACAAGACGACTTCTCTTTGAATATGATGAAAGCTTCGTTGAAAAAAGAATTTGGTTCCGAAGCATTATCTAACAGCTACAAGCAAATGACCTATATATATCCCAATAAGACCATTGCAGTTGGTGATACCTGGGAAAACACTTATGAAGGTAAACTAACCGCTCAGAACGTTTGGAAACTCGATTCTGTCACTACCGAAAACGCCATGATAAGCGGTATAGCCAATATACTGATGGATATAAAAGAACCCGCCACCTCTATGCTCCTAGATGGGAAGCAGGATACACATATTACAACCAACCTCAATTCTGGATTTATTGTTAAAATGAGGGTAGAAGGAGTTTCCAAGGGGTTTTCTACCATTACACAACTAGGGGATCAAAAGATCCCTACCTCTATATCCTCTACAGTAACGTACGAACTAATTCAATAAATATTTATGTTCAATAAAAATATCAAACTGGTCATTACAGGTCTAATTATAGCCTATGCAATCTATCAATTTGTAGAAGGTTATATAGGAAATGGTATCTTTTTAGTGCTGCTTTCACTCATCTTTGTTTTCCTTTATTTCAGGAATGAACTCATCTTACTTGCCTTCCTGAGAATGAGGAAGCAAGATATGGAAGGCACAGAGAAATGGTTAGAGCGGATCAAAAACCCTGAGGCGGCACTCACCTCTAAACAGCAAGGGTATTACAACTATTTATACGGCATCATTTTTTCACAAAAGAACCTTACACAGGCCGAAAAATATTTTAAGAAAGCCTTGAAACTTGGTCTTAATATGGACTACGATGTGGCCATGGCTAAATTGAGTCTTGCAGGCATCGCCATGCAAAAAAGAAGAAAACGGGAAGCTACCACTTTACTTAAGGAAGCCAAGAAATTGGATAAGAACAATATGTTGACTGAACAGATCAAAATGATGCAGCAACAAATGAAAAAGATCTGACGGAACACCTTCAGATCTTTCTTTTTTGACCAATCACCACTTCTTTATCTGGCTGTTGAATAATATCCTTTATTTGGAATTTCTATAGTATACTTTTTTCCGGAGGCATTATTCAAATGAGGTTCCCGCAACCAGGGATTATGCCTTTTTAAGATCTTGTAATTGATCTCATAGTTCTTTGCGAACGATGCAAAGTCCTCAACAGCTGAATCAATGGAAACCGTAAAAGTAGGTGCGGTCTCATACAGATCTTCCTTACCAAGTTCAAACCCATATTTTTCAGGATTCGAAAGAATTTCTTTGATCGCCAAAATCCTGAAAACATATCTGCCAGTTTCATCGCCCAACAATAAATCATAATAATCCGTTGCCTGTTGTATACCCATATATTTATTGATGGCTCCTGCACCGGCATTGTATGAAGCTGCGGCAAGGGTCCAGCTACCATAACGTTCTTTATTTTTTTTCAGATAGTCGCAAGCGACTTGTGTTGCCATGGCCAGGTGATAGCGCTCATCTACATTCGAATTTACTTCCAAACCATATTCTCTTCCCGTACCCTTCATGATCTGCCAGAAACCTGCTGCTCCTGCAGGTGACACCACATTTTGTAGTCCACTCTCCGCTACTGCCAAATACTTGAAATCATCTGGGACACCATTCTTAGCGAGTATAGGTTCTATAACAGGAAAATATTTATTTGCTCGCTTCATCAGCAATACGGCATTAGATTGCCAATACGTATTTACCAGGAATTCACGATCAATACGTTCTAAGATCTCAGGATCTTTTTGCGGTACAGATTCTCCTGCAAAATTTAGATCCTCAGGGATATTTATGGCTGTGATCCTATATTCATCCGCGACACTTTTATCCGTGTTCGGATCGCTAGATTCGCTCGTAGCAGGAACAGAAGAAAGGTGGCCTTGTTGTACTGAAAAAATAAGGGTACTTGCAATAAAAAGTACTCCCAGAAACATCAAAGTTGCTTTTAAAAATTTCATGGTGTTGTATTTGAAAGACAATCAAAGGTATACAATAGAACTCCCTTAATCCAAAATAATTGCAGGTAAACGTTCATTGAACCATTTATATCTGTGAATGATCATGGTGTGGGTCCCATTTTTTACAATTATACAGTTCTTAATGTGGTGAATGGGAAACACCGCATCCTTGTCTCCATGAATATGCACCAGGTTAGGATCGCATTGATCTTGCTTCCAATGAACGATCTGATCTATAGACCAGTCAAGATAATAGATATCTTTAACAAATAAGTATTCCCTATACAGTTCTAAACGTTGTGTAACCGTCTCACCAAAGGCATACTTGGAAATGAGATCGATGTTATTGACCAAGCTGGTTGGCAACAACTTATGGAGCCGTGTATATTTGGCAAAGATTAATCTTTTGGGCATTTCAGAACGAAGTTTTACACTGGACACAATCACGACCTTTCTTACAGGCATATGCTTCGCCATTTCCTGAACCAACATGCCTCCAAAAGAAACTCCCATTAAAACGGGATCCTTATGTTTTATAAATTCGTTCATCTTCTTCGCATATGCTTCCAGTGTCATTCCTTTTGAAGGTATGAACCATTCCAGCAGATGCATCTCAAAACTATCTTTCGGAAGCTCTATATGCTTAAAAATACTGCTATTAGCAGCCATACCGGGCATGAGGTAAACATGTATTTTCTTTTCGATCATAAACGTTTCGTCCTTCTAATATTTAGGAAATTAACATTTTTTTTATTACTTTTGTAGACTGCCTCTTAGATTTTAAAGAGGTTTTAAACTGTCCAATCTAGAATAGTTTAAGAAAAATTCAAATTACGAGAAACTCGTAATTTTTTTGTCTGGAACCAAAACTAAATCTATCTATATGAATGAAGTAGTAATTAATGATAATAGTTTCCTGCGACAGTTTGAAACTAAGGTGAATGGCCATTTGGCAAAGATTGAATATTCTTCTCAGGAACGTAAAGTATTCCTCACCAAATTGGTTATTCCGGAAGAAATTACAGCGGATGGTTTTCGTGAAGATTTTATTAAATCCGTACTGCATCACATACAAGAAAAGAATTTGAGAGTTGTACCTACCAGTCCTCAGATAGCAGGATTTCTAAGAAAAAACAGGCAGTATAAAGAAATGCTTCCCGTTGGGATTCGAATCTAAAAAAACAAAGCCTCTCTTTCGAGAGGTTTTTTTATACACGTATCTCAGCTGATATACCATTAAAGCGAACGAGTCCATCCTGGTCTATTTCGGTTAGTTCAACCTTTTGCAGTGTATTACTCAGAAAAGGATCCCATGGTGCTCTTACTTTCACATAGTTTTCAGTAAATCCGTGGATATACCCCTCTTTGTTTTCACTTTCAAATAATACAGTTCTTTGAGTCCTCAGTTGACTTTCGTAAAACGCCCTCCTTTTTTTTACAGATAACCCACGGAGCATCTTACTCCTTTTTTGTCTTACCTTCATAGGTATCGGATCTGGCAAGCTAGCTGCAACAGTGTTATCTCTTTCCGAATAAGTAAAAACATGAAGGTAAGAAATGTCCAATTCATTGAGAAAATGATAAGTTTCCAAAAAGTGTTCTTCGGTTTCACCCGGAAAGCCAACAATAACATCGACCCCAATACAGGCATGAGGCATTTTAGTTTTTATGCTGGCAACTCGCTCTTCATATAACTCACGTTTATAACGTCTGCGCATTTTCTTCAATAGTTCATTACTGCCACTTTGCAGTGGAATATGAAAATGCGGAACAAAACTATTAGACCGGGAAACAAAATCTATGGTCTTATCCTTTAGTAGATTTGGTTCAATGGAAGAAATTCTTAATCGCTCAATTCCTTTTACCTTATCTAGGGCCTCTACAAGTTCATAAAAAGTGTGCTCGTGCTTTTTATTGCCAAATTCACCTTTTCCATAATCCCCAATGTTCACCCCTGTAAGTACTATTTCCTTGATGTCCTTGGCAGCGATCTCGGCAGCATTCTGCAATACGTTCTGCAGCGTATCACTGCGGGAGATACCTCTTGCCAGTGGAATAGTGCAATAGGTGCATTTATAATCGCATCCATCCTGCACTTTCAGGAAAGCCCTGGTTCTATCTCCTATGGAGTAACTTCCCACATAAAAATCGGCTTCTTCTATTTCACATGAGTGGATGGTGCCAAAATCGTTTTTGCTTAGATCATTTAGATAATCGGTGATCTTGAATTTCTCTGTGGCTCCCAGGACCAAATCAACCCCATGGACAGCTGCCAGCTCCTCCGGTTTTAGCTGGGCATAACACCCAACGGCGATCAGATAGGCCTCAGGATTTAATTTTTGAGCTTTTTTAACTATGGTCTTAAATCGCTTATCTGCGTTCTCCGTTACAGAACAGGTATTGATCACATAAATATCTGCCGGTTCCGTAAAATCTACCTGGTGGAAACCTTCGCTTTTAAAACTGCGGGCAATGGTAGAGGTCTCTGAGAAATTAAGTTTACATCCCAGCGTATAAAAGGCAACTTTCTTGTCCATTTTTTATTACTCTATCAAAAGGATTGGCAAAGATAGCACTTTGAAAGCTGTCTGTAAAATGATAGCCCCCTACCCCGGGTACCTATTCCCTAATACTTACGCCATTTTTTGGTAAGTTCAAAAACGTGCTCCATGATAGACGCCTCCTTTTCATCAAAGGTTTTTCCGCGCCTGGCCATCATTACCGTTGCCGCTTCAAATGCTTTTGCGGTCTGGTAAGTAGAAAATCCGCTTGCCCCGCCCCAACTAAAGCTGGGAACGAAATTGCGCGGAAAGCCTGTGGCAAAAATATTGCAATTTACACCTATTACCGTTCCTGTGTTAAACATGGTGTTGATAGCCGTTTTACTATGATCTCCCATCATTAGCCCGCAAAATTGAAGTCCGGTTGGTTCAAACCGCTCCGTGGTATAATTCCATAATCTCACCTTGGCGTAATTATTTTTGAGATTAGAATTGTTTGAATCTGCTCCAATATTACACCACTCGCCAAGTACAGAATTACCAAGGTATCCATCGTGCCCTTTGCTCGAGTAACCAAAAATGACAGAATTGTTTATCTCCCCACAAACCTTTCCATACGGCCCCACGGTAGTTGGACCATATATCTTGGCACCCATTTTTACTACTGCGCGTTCACATAGTGCAAAACCGCCTCGTATCATATTTCCTTCCATGACCTCAGAGTCCTTACCAAGATAAATAGGCCCCTCAGAAGCATTCAGAATACTATACTCCACTTTAGCGCCTTCTTCTAAAAATATATTTTCCGGAGAGATCAGACTGTTCGTATCGGATATAGGGGCACTTGTTCTGCCTTTGGTTAAAAGTTCAAAGTCTTGCTGTAAGGCTTCCCCATTCTTAGAAAAGATATCCCAGGTGTTTTGGACCCGTATCAAAGGTTTTTGGTAGCTCTTTTTATGTAAAGCGGAAACACCGGACATGGCAATATCAGTTGCTGATCGATATGCAAGAACCAGATCATTATAGGTAAGAACGGTTTCTGGCTTCAGGGATAGGATGCAATCTACCAGATCTGGTGTTGGTAAAAAGGAAGGGTCTATAAAAATATTGTCTTCCTCTACGGTCAAAGGGTATTTCACCCTGAGATACTCCTCAGTCTTAAATGAGGTCTTACCTTTTAAATAAGTCTCCCATTTTTCCCGCAAAGTAAGTATCCCTATCCTGATCTCGGCAACGGGCCTCGTAAATGTAAAAGGAAGCAAGGAGGTTCTGACCTCACTATCTATGAGTATATAATTCATGCAGCCTTATTTTAACCAAAAGTAAAAAAATAACGCCCCCGATGCGTATCGGAGGCGCTACAATATTTTGTACTACCAGGAAAATTTTACTTTTCTTTCTTTTCTTCAGCGGCAGGGGTTGCCTCTTTTTTGAACTTCTGGTATTTGTTCTTAAACTTATCGATCCTACCTGCAGTATCGACCAATTTAGCTTTCCCGGTGTAAAAAGGGTGTGACGTTCTGGAGATTTCTAATTTAATTAAAGGATATTGAACGCCTTCTATGTCTAAGGTCTCTTTAGTTTCTGCTGTGGATTTGGTAATAAAAACCTCGTCATTAGACATGTCTTTAAACGCTACCAATCTATAATTCTCTGGGTGTATACCTTTTCTCATTGTCTTAGGGGTATTCTTTTTTCAGGCTGCAAATGTAATTAATTTTTTTAGCATTCTACAAGAAGATCTTCAAAAAACCATCTTAAAAATTGTATATTGGCATGTAACATTTTACATAAAACTAGCACTAACAAATCAATAAACGCAAAACTGAACTAAAAAATGGAACAAAATCAACCAAAAACAGGTAAATACGCACTAAATTTTGGGGTAGTACTTGGGGCTATCAGCGTAGTTTTCGCTTTAATGTTATATTCTCTGGACATGCATTATCAGGGAGGATTTGCAGTAATGGGTGTAAGCATTGTGCTGACCATTGTATTCGTTGTTATCGGAATGATGCAATTCAAAAAAGCCAATGATGGATTTATGAGCTTTGGCCAGGCCCTGAAAATTGGGGTAGGAATAAGTCTCGTTGGTGGCATAATAGGGGTGTTATTCAATCAAGTATTGATTAATTTCATTGACCCTGAGACTATGACCAAAGCCCTTGAATACCAGAGGGAACAACTAATTGCTGCAGGAGAATTATCCATGGAGCAAATTGATGCCAGTATGGAAATGGGCAAGAGTTTTTCAACACCGGTTATGCAGATCGCCTTTGGCTTACTAGGCAGTCTGTTCTTTGGATTTATTTTATCGCTGGTTCCGGCCTTAATCCTTAAAAAGTCGAAACCAGAAGATTAATATTTGTACTTTTGAAGGGAAGAAGTAGCGATATTCTATGACCATATCCATTGTCATTCCTTTACTCAACGAAGAAGAATCTTTAATTGAACTCCATGATTGGATTGTATCGGTGATGCAATCCAATCATTTTTTATATGAGATTGTTTTTATTGATGACGGCAGCTCGGATGGTTCCTGGGAAGTTATTTCCCAACTAGCAGGCAACAATCCCAATGTAAGGGGGATCCGTTTTTTAAAGAATTTTGGAAAATCACAAGCACTCCACGCCGGCTTTAAACAGGCTATTGGCGAGATCATCATTACAATGGATGCAGATCTGCAAGACAATCCGGAAGAGATACCCGCACTGGTAGCTATGATTAAGGAAGAAAAGTATGAACTCGTCTCTGGTTGGAAAAAGAAAAGATATGATCATGCCCTAACTAAAAATATCCCCTCCAAACTATTCAATTGGGCCGCCCGGAAAACATCCGGAGTAAAATTACATGATTTCAATTGTGGTTTAAAAGCATTTAAAAAAGAGGTCATAAAAACAATTGAGGTGTCTGGTGAAATGCATCGCTATATTCCCGTCCTTGCAAAAAATGCCGGATTTTCAAAGATTGGAGAGAAAGTTGTACAACACCAGGCTCGGAAATTTGGTAAAACAAAATTCGGTGCAGACCGGTTTATCAATGGCTTCCTGGACCTGATCACCATCTGGTTCGTCTCCAAATTCGGCAAACGACCCATGCACCTCTTTGGAGCACTTGGCGTACTTATGTTCATCATAGGTTCTGGATTTGCCCTTTATCTGGGTATCGATAAATTGTTTATCAACCCTACAGGCAGACTACTTAGTCAACGTCCTCAATTCTATATTGCCCTTACGGCTATGATCATTGGCACACAGTTCTTCCTGGCCGGTTTTCTTGGGGAGATCATGGTCCGATCTAGAAAGAGCGAACCTAGATATACAATTTCAAAGGAAATAAACCTGACGCCCCGGGTTAAGGAATATTCTTCGTAATTTTAAATTCATATACACAACTCCAATTTCATGAATGACATTCTTGCGACTGCCCAAAGTTGGTTAACGGATTTTTTCGACCCCGCCGTAAAAAAAGAAATTCAACATCTTATTGATACTGATCCGGAAGAGCTGAAAGATCGGTTTTATAAGAACATGGAATTTGGCACAGGTGGAATGCGCGGTATTATGGGTGCGGGCACCAACAGGATAAACAAATACACCCTGGGAAAAAGCACACAGGGTTTAAGCAATTATTTAAAAAAATCATATCCGGACGTTCCACTGAAAGTGGTTATAGCCTATGATTGCCGTCATAACAGTGATACCCTTGCCAGAACCGTAGCCGAAGTATTTTCGGCAAATAATATTCACGTCTATCTTTTCTCAGAACTGCGAACAACTCCGGAACTTTCCTTTGCCGTACGCTATCTAGGATGTCATGCAGGAATTGTTCTTACGGCCTCTCATAATCCACCGGAATACAATGGTTACAAGGTTTATTGGACAGATGGTGGTCAAATTGTTCCACCTCAAGATGGCGAGATCATAGCCGAGATAAACGGCTTATCCATAGAAGATGTAAAATTTGAGGCAAAAGAGGAGTTTATAGAACTTATAGATACGCATGTTGATGAAGCTTTTATAAATGCCTCTGTGGAAAATGGCAATTTTAATGCCCCTGGGAAAACAGATTTCTCTATTGTCTTCACTTCCTTACATGGCACTTCCATTACGGCAATTCCGGAAGTTCTTAAAAGGGCCGGGTACTCCAATGTGACTATCATAGAAGAGCAAGCCAAACCAGATGGAGATTTTCCTACGGTAGTTTCTCCCAATCCTGAAGAACCGGAAGCCCTTACACTCGCCATGAACAAAGCAGAAGAAATTGGTGCCGATATGGTTATAGGAACCGATCCTGATAGTGACAGGCTGGGTATCGCTGTGCGTAATCTTGAAGGAAACATGGAATTGTTGAATGGCAATCAAACCATGGTGCTTATGACCAAATTCTTGTTAGATGAACGGAAAAGAACAGGATTCCAGGGACATGAGTTTATAGCTTCCACTATTGTTTCAACCCCTATGATGCAGTCTTTGGCAGCTGCATACGGCGTTGAATGCAAAACCTCTTTAACCGGTTTTAAATGGATCGCAAAAATGATCGCAGACAATCCGAAACAGTATTTTGTTGGAGGAGGTGAAGAGAGTTTTGGCTTTATGGTGGGCGATTTTGTCCGGGATAAGGATGCGGTGACCTCTACCCTATTGGCTTGTGAAATAGGCGCTCAGGCAAAATCCACCGGAAGTTCCTTCTATGAGGAACTGATCAAGTGTTACGAGGCCTACGGATTTTATAAGGAGAAATTGGTCTCCTTAACCAAAAAAGGGATTACAGGAGCCCAGGAGATCACACAAATGATGAAGGATTACAAGGCAAACCCGGTAAAATCGTTAGATGGGTCTCCGGTAATCATAGTAGACGATTACAATACGGCAACATCAACAAATCTGGTCTCCGGTGAGGTTACCCCCATTGCGCTTCCGAAATCGAATGTGCTGATCTATACCACCGAAGATGGTACCAGAATGGCAGCCAGACCCAGTGGTACAGAACCCAAGATAAAATTTTATTTCAGTGTGAACGCATCACTGAACACAACCTCTGATTATAAGAAGGTTAATAAGGATTTAGAAGACAAGTTGGCCCGAATCCTGAAACAACTGAAACTGGATTGATGAACTATTTCAAGAAGATCCTTCGCTTTGCGATTCC
>JAHEHU010000096.1 GCA_024639765.1 Eudoraea sp. | reverse complement strand
GAATGGTTGATACAAACTTTGGCGATTGGCCTTGTCATGGGTATTGAAGGGGTAAATACCGCAATTGAAAAACTTTCAGACTACATACAACCAAATCACGATCCAAAGATCGGTTTTATCAAGGATATTTCAGCAGGAGCGGTAATGATGGTAGCCATTGCTGCCAGCGTCGTAGGTTTGATCATCTACCTGCCAAAAATATTTTAAATCGTTGTCCCCTCTGCATCCTAGGTAAATTTGTATTTTTACACCATGAACTGCATGCATTAATGGCGACCAAAAAGAAAAAGTCTAAACCTACGGCTTCAAAAAAAAGAAAATCTTTTAAGCTATCCAGACAGAATAAGATCATCCTGGGAAGCTTATTGATCTTCCTTAGTATTGCTCTATTCTTTTCCTTCGTCTCGTTTTATTTTACCTGGCAGGAAGACCAAAGCTTACTTACAGAATTTGCGAACAGAAATGAACAGGCCAAAAACCTGCTGAATAAATTTGGGGCCAGCGTGAGCCATTATTTCATGTATAAAGGATTTGGTATCGCTTCCTTTATCCTACCTTTTCTATTATGCCTTACAGGACTTTATATGTTCCTAAGCATCCCCAAAAAAGGACTTTGGAGCAAATGGATATGGGGCTTACTTCTACTAATTTGGACCTCCATTGCCCTTGGTTTCTTTGCCGAACAACAGCCATTACTTGGCGGCCTGGTAGGCTTCGAAATGAATGATTTCCTGCAGGACTATACCGGTAAAATTGGGGTCTTCCTTATCCTTCTTTTTATGCTCACCATTATCTTGGTACGGTTATTCAATCTTACCCCGGAGGGCATAGCCCACTTTTTTAAATCAAAATCTGCTTCCATTAGATCCGAATTCAAGAATAAAGAAAAAGCGCCTGACACCATTGATGAGGCTGAGGACACAGAAATAGTTTTGGATACCTACACGCACAAAAAAGACATTCCGCATCTGGCAGATGATCCCGAAGAAACAGAAAACCTTGAGGGATCTAAAACCGTCAGCAAGGAGGATGAAATTTCCATGGAGGTAAGCGCTGTCTCTGAGGAAAAAGAGGAAAAAGACATCCTTTCAGATAAACTGGTGGCTGACTTTGGTGAATTCGACCCTACGCTGGAGTTGAGCAAGTACAAGTTTCCACATTTGGATCTGTTAGATCAGCATGGTTTCACCGGTGGTATAACCATTAACCAGGAGGAACTGGAAGAGAATAAGAATAGGATAGTGGATACCCTTAAGAATTACAAAATAGGTATCGCTCAGATAAAAGCTACTATTGGGCCCACCGTAACACTGTATGAGATAGTGCCGGAGGCGGGTATCCGTATTTCAAAGATCAAGAATCTTGAAGATGATATTGCCCTGTCCTTAGCTGCCTTAGGGATCCGGATCATTGCCCCAATCCCCGGTAAAGGAACCATAGGTATTGAGGTTCCCAACAAAAAGGCCACCACGGTTTCTATGCGCTCCGTGATCGCTTCGAGTAAATTTCAGAAGGCTGAAATGCAATTACCTATAGCTTTCGGTAAGACCATCAGCAATGAGACCTTTGTGGTAGACCTTGCAAAAATGCCTCACCTGCTCATGGCCGGAGCAACAGGTCAGGGAAAGTCGGTAGGACTCAATGCTGTGCTTACATCCCTTTTATACAAGAAACATCCGGCAGAAGTTAAATTTATCCTGGTAGACCCTAAAAAAGTAGAATTAACCCTCTACAACAAGATAGAACGTCACTATCTCGCAAAGCTACCAGATTCTGAAGAGGCCATCATTACGGATAACACTAAGGTGATCCACACCTTAAATTCCCTCTGTATTGAAATGGATAATCGCTATGAGTTGCTCAAACTGGCGATGGTGCGCAACATCAAAGAATACAACACAAAATTCAAAGCAAGAAAACTCAATCCTAATGACGGCCATACATTCTTACCGTACATTGTTTTGGTTATCGATGAGTTTGCAGATCTTATCATGACAGCAGGCAAGGAGGTTGAAACACCCATTGCAAGATTGGCACAATTGGCCCGGGCTATTGGTATCCATTTAATAATAGCCACACAAAGACCTTCGGTAAATGTCATTACCGGGATCATTAAGGCCAACTTCCCGGCCCGAATAGCATTTAGAGTAACCTCAAAAATAGACTCCAGAACTATTTTAGATGCCCAGGGAGCCGATCAGCTTATAGGTAGAGGTGACATGTTATACACACAGGGAAATGATGTTACGCGCATACAATGTGCCTTTGTAGATACCCCGGAAGTAGCTAAGATCACGGAATATATTGGATCACAACGAGGATATGCTAGTGCCCATTTACTTCCTGAATATTCTGGTGAAGATTCTGGCACAGGTCTTGATTATGATATTACGGACAGGGATGCCTTGTTCAGAGATGCAGCCGAGGTGATTGTAACGGCTCAACAGGGTTCGGCGTCTTTAATCCAAAGAAAGCTTAAGTTGGGATATAACCGGGCAGGACGCATCATTGATCAACTGGAAGCGGCGGGGATCGTCGGACCATTTGAAGGTAGTAAAGCCAGATCGGTATTGGTGCCAGACATCTATGCCCTGGATAAAATGTTAAATGAAGAAACCAAATAAGACATGAGGAATATATTGATTTTAGCGCTTACACTGTTTACAGCTTTGGGTAGTTATGCCCAGGATGCTGCAAAGGCCAAGGCTTTGCTGGATGAGGTCTACAACAAAGTAAAGGGGTATGAAAATATTGAAGTGAGCTTTAAATACACCCTGGAGAACATGGAGGCCAACATTAACCAGGAAACCAGAGGTGATGTTACCATGGCAGGAGATAAATATTTTTTTAATTACCTGGGGTCACAGCAAATATTCGACGGCAAAAAAGTATATACCATAGTCCCTGAAAATGAAGAAGTGACCATTGAGGACAAATCGGATGAAGAAAATACCATTACTCCTTCCAAAATGCTGACCTTCTATAAAAAGGGCCATAATTATGCCTGGGATATTCTTCAAAATGTTCAGGGAAGGAAGATACAGTATGTAAAACTTACGCCCATAGATACCAATTCTGAGATCGCATCTATTTTGTTAGGCGTAGATGCCCAGACCAAACATATCTACAAGTTGATTGAAACGGGAAAGAACGGAACCAAGACAACCATTACTGTTAATTCTTTTAAAACGAATCAGCCCTTGTCAAAAACCTTATTTACTTTTGATGAGGCCAAATATAAAGATGAAGGGTACTACATCATAAGAAACTAGCACTTTGCGCATACTAGACCAGTACATTTTAAGTCGGTTTTTGTACAATTTTTTAAGTTCGTTTGTGATCCTGATGTTTATTTTCATCTTCCAAACGATCTGGCTCTTTATTGATGATATAGCAGGAAAGGGCCTGGATATTGTCATCATTGGGAAATTCCTTTTTTACCTGATGCCCAATCTGACCGAAAAAGTATTGCCACTTACGGTCCTCTTATCTTCTATCCTAACCTTTGGCTCCCTTGCTGAGAATTATGAATTTGCGGCCATGAAAGCCTCAGGCATCTCCTTGCAGCGATCTATGCTCAGTGTCATTGTACTAGTCGTTTTCCTAGGAGGGGTAACATTTTACTTTGCCAATACGGTGATCCCTGCCGCCGAACAAAAAATATATAACCTAAGACGGAACATTGCCAAGGTAAAACCTGCGGCGGTGATTGAAGAAGGGGTTTTTAGTGATTTTGAGGGCATGAACATCAAAGTTGATGATAAATTCGGAAAGAATGACAAATACCTCAGGAATGTCATTATCCATAAAAAGTCGAACCTACAAAAGAACAATACGGTAATTAAAGCTGCGACAGGAGAACTTATAAGCAGTGAAGCATCAGACATCATTCAATTGGTGCTATCAGACGGGCATTATTATGAAGAATTGGTTCCTAAAGCAAGTGATGAACGCAAGCGATATCCCTTTGCAAAATCAGATTTTGAGACCTATACCATCAATATTGAGATCCCTGAAAATACTCAGGATCTGGAGGAAGAACGGAACGTGCGTACAGATAAAATGAAGAACATTTCCCGGCTTAAAAAGGATATAGACTCTATTAAGGAGAATAATCTTAATGTTCTGGGAGCTTTTTCTAAAAACATAACTACCCGTATGGGGGCTTTTGTCTCTATGGCTGAAAAAGACTCAACGCTATCAACCAATGGGATGGAGCCCACATTGGACAAAGATATTGTATCATCCAGCGCAAAGGAGAAGGATACAGTAAAGACTACAAGTGATGTACTGGCACTCTATCAAAATTGGCAACAAAGCCAGATCATAAGTGCCGCAGCTAATTCTATTTCCAATATTGTTAATTCTGTCAGTGGAAAAAAACAAGACATCCAGAATAAATACAAGATCTACTATATGCACATCCTATCTCTTCATAAGAAATATGCCCTCGCATTGTCTTGTATTATCCTCTTTTTTGTGGGCGCTCCCCTGGGGGCCATCATAAGAAAAGGAGGGCTTGGATTACCTATGGTCATTGCCATTGTCTTATTCCTTACGTACTACTTTATTGGGGTTTTTGCGGGGAATTACGCCAAGGAAGGAAACATTAACCCTGTACTGGGAGCCTGGCTTTCTTCTCTAATAATGTTACCTTTGGGTATTATCTTAACCAGAAGAGCGACTGCAGACAGGGGGCTAATGAGCTTCGGCCATGTCTGGGGTATAATTGCCGAGGCTGTAGGGAAAAGATTTAAAAGAAAGACCTCATGATCGTGGATAAAGAAAAGAAAATACAGTTGAATACTATTGAAGAGGCCATTGAAGATATTCGCAATGGCAAAGTAATCATAGTTGTAGATGACGAAAACCGGGAAAATGAAGGCGATTTTATAGCGGCTGCAGAAAAAGTAAGTCCTGAAATGATCAATTTTATGGCGAAGCACGGTCGCGGTCTTATTTGTACCCCGCTAACCGAGGAACGCTGTGAAGAGTTAGATCTGAGCATGATGGTTCAAAATAATACCGTACTGCATCATACACAATTTACGGTGTCTGTAGATCTTATCGGTAATGGATGTACTACGGGTATCTCTGTCCATGACAGAGCAAAGACCATAAAGGCTCTGGTTGCTCCTGAGACCAAACCACACAATTTGGGAAGACCAGGTCATATATTCCCTTTACGAGCTAAGAATGGAGGCGTATTGAGGCGTACCGGTCATACAGAGGCAGCTGTCGATTTTGCAAGACTGGCAGGTTTTGAGCCTGCTGGGATACTGGTTGAAATATTAAATGAAGATGGCACTATGGCCAGATTACCACATCTGGTAGAGGTGGCCAAAAAATTCGATCTTAAACTTGTTTCCATAGAAGATCTGGTAGCCTATCGTATGCAACACGATAGTCTTATCATTAAAAAGGAATGTTTTGATATTGAGACAAGATTTGGTCATTTTACGTTGCATGCATATCAGCAAACCACCAATGAACAAGTTCATATAGCACTGACCAAAGGATTTTGGAAACGCAATGATGCTGTGCTTACCCGAATAAATTCAACTCTCGTAAACAATGATATCTTGGGTACGCTTACCAATAATGCTGAACAAAAGTTGGATGATATGTTTCGTGCCATCAATAAGGAGGGCAAAGGAGCTATCGTATTTATCAATCAGACCAGTGACTCCCTTAATTTGTTAAATCGGTTGAAAGGCTTGAAGGACAACCAGGCCAAGGGAATTATGAAAGCCCCGGGAATTGATATGGACACCAAAGATTTTGGTATTGGGGCACAGATACTTCATGATCTGCATATCAGCAAAATGCGCATTTTGACAAACACTGAGCAAACAAAGCGTGTAGGGATCGTAGGGTATGGCCTTGAGATCGTTGAATACGTGAGCTACTAAGCCTCTTTTAATATTTCCCCAAGAATACGGTGTAGGATGGCTGCTCTTTGTGACACTTCTTCTTCTGTCCAGCTTAATTTAATGAGGCAAGATACCGTTCTGCCCATCCATTGATCAGATGCTGCAAAACTATGCTCAGATTGTTTTTGCATTCCTTCTTTAACCAGATCAGATACACGCCCAAGGCTATGCAAGCCTTTGAGATGCTCCCATTTAGTATGGTAGTGCCAATTGTTGTCGAACCAATAAAAACAAGCATCCACTCCGGCTGCCACCAATTCTTTTTGTGCTTTTCTGGCCTGGTTCTCTGTAGGCAGGAAGAAATTTAGAAATGAATAGTTTTGAACCCCGCCTTCCGGCACACGCCGCATGGAGATACCCTCTAATTTTTCCAGGGGCGCTGCAAGCCGGTTGTAGTGCTTTTGTTGAATCTTCAAAAAATCATCAAGGCGTTTGATCTGAGCCAGGCCTACCGCTGCATGCAACTCTGAAATACGGTAATTATACCCTAAAAAAGGATGTGTTTCAGCGCCCCTGTCATTTCCTATATGATCATGACCATGATCGGAATAATGATCTGCGCACGTATAGAAGTCTTTGTTATTGGTAATAAGGCCTCCCCCTTCTCCACAGGTAATGGTCTTTACAAAATCGAAAGAGAAACATCCAATATCCCCATAGCTACCCAGGGGTTTCCCTTCAAAACTTCCGCCAATAGCCTGGCAAGCATCTTCTATAAGTACCAGTCCGTTTGTATCGCACAGTGCCTTCAATGCCCTAAGGTCTGCCATTGAGCCACACATATGCACCGGCATTACCGCTTTGGTTTTATCGCTGATCGCTTTTTCTACAGCTGCTGGTGCCAGGGTAAGGGTATCATCAATATCTACCAGTACAGGGATAGCACCCAGGGACAAAACGGCCTCAAAACTAGCTACGAAGGTAAATGTAGGAATGATTACCTCGTCCCCTGCTCCAATGCCTGCACTCGCCATAGCAACCGTTAAGGCAGCCGTTCCACTGCTAACCGTGTGGGCATAAGTAGTTTGCATACGGGAAGCAAGAGCCTGTTCTAATTCTCTGGTTTTCCAATGACCTTTTCTCATTCCATCGAAGCCATATCGCATCAATACACCAGAGTCTAATACTTCCTGTACCTCTGCTCTTTCCAGGGCTCCAAACATTTCAAATCCGGGCATAGATCGTAGTTTACTCTTTATTTAATATGGATTATGGTCTCGGCCAGATCGCGGCGTACCTTCTTCATCTCGGAAAACATATCATCCTCTGCTCTTTTCCCAACCGGCAGTACCAGCACGGATGAAAGTCCCATTGATTGTAATCCCAGGTGTTCATCATAGGCTTCCGGTACAAAGCCCTCCATGGGGCAGGCATCAATATGTTCCATGGCACATACCGTCAGTAAATTGCCCATAGCCAGATAGGCCTGATTGGTGGACCACTGACGTATTTCTTCGGTTGCCTTTTTAGAAAAGCTATCTACCAAAGAATCTTTGAAAGGGGAAAGAATTTGTTCACTGGTACCCCTGACTTGTTTTACCCGTTCAAAATACTTCGTAATATATTCCTGATCAATAGTTGTTTCAATACAAATGACCAGCAAATGAGACGCCTGGGCAACCTGCATTTGCCTGTAAGAATGCTGAACCAGGGAAGCTTGTAACTCCTTATTCCTAACAACCGCAAGTCTAATAGGTTGCAAGCCGTACGAGGTGGCTGTTAAATTAAAAGCCTTTATCAACTTTTCTAATTGCTCTTCTGTGAGGTAGGCATTTGGATCAAATTTTTTTACCGCATACCGCCATTCTAATCGTTCAATACTATCTCCCATAATTTATGTAAAAAACCATAATTTTATTGCCATGGCGATCACCATGATCACCAAAAATGTCTTAATAAAGCCATCACCTTTCTTTACTGACACCCTGCTTGAAAACCAGGCCCCCAGTCCATTCCCAATTGCCAATACAAGGCCCACCTTCCAGATAACCTTATCATTCAGGATAAAAACAGCCAAAGCGGCAAGGGTATAGATGCAAACCACAGCAACCTTGGTAGCGTTGGCCCGTACAAGACTCATATGATGAAAATAATGTAAAAATAAAAGAATAACGAAACCAATTCCTGCATTGATAAAGCCTCCGTAGATCCCTATAAAAAAAAAGGCGATCATCCCCATCCAAAGGTACTTACCGGTAAGTCGCTCCTGCATGTCCTCCAGGTTTATCTTGGGTTTAAAGACAATGATCAGCACAACAATGATCATTATAATGGCCAGTATCCTGTTAAAGGTCTCCCCTTTGATGTCTACAGCAATAGATGCGCCAATGATAGAGCCAACCAGGGCGGCAAGGCCTAAATAGATGTTAAAAGGGAAGGTAGAGACCCCCTTACTTTTAAATCCGGCTACTCCTATGGCCGTTTGAAAGGCAATGGCCACGCGGTTCGTTCCATTCGCCACACTGGGTGGTAGTCCCAAAAATATAAGTACAGGAAGAGAAATTAATGATGCACCACCGGCAATGGTATTAATAAACCCTACCACAAACCCAACAACTACCAATAAAACATAATGGTACCACTCTTCCATGGGGCAAAAATACGTCTTAACCGATATAATTAGAAGGTTTGATCATCAATTCTTTCAATGAAAATAAAGTGCTGTATTTTTAACGAAGACTGATGTTTACGAGCCAGAAACTTATAAGTCATTTCCAATGGGCAGGGTTACCTTAAAGTCGCTTCCCTTTCCCTCTGTGCTTTCAACCTTAATTTGTCCTCCAAGCTTTTCAACAAATTCCTTGCACAGCACTAATCCGAAGCCACTTCCGTTTTCAGCAGCTGTTCCTGATGTTGACTTGGTAAGCAATGATCCAAATAAAGACAAACGCGTTTCTTCTGACATTCCTACGCCATTGTCTGAAACAATGATGTCTATTAAACCTGGGTGTGCCTGAATATTTATCTCTATGGTTCCATCTGGCTTGGTAAACTTTATCGCATTAGAAACCAAATTCCTAATAACTGTTTGAATAACTTTTTCATCAGAATAGATCTCAACAATCTCTTTCTTACAAGGTTTTAAGGTGATATTTTTCGTTTTGGCTATTGGCTCAGAATGGTATAACACCTCATTAACCAAGGTAACAACATTTAATTTTTCTGATTTATAATTGATCAGACCGGTTTGGGATTGTGCCCACGTCAATAGGTTGTCTAGTAAAAGAACTGTGTTTTCTGATGTGGATTCAAGTAGGTCCTTATACTTTAAGGATTGCGCTACATCTCCATCTAATATGGAATCGTTCAACAATTCCGAAAGCAATAAAATATTATTAATTGGGTTTCGTATATCGTGTGCAATAATGGAAATTAATTTGTCTTTTGTACTATTGAGCTTTCTGAGTTGATCTTCCCTGCTTTTTAAATCTTCTTCCGCTTTTTTTCGTTCTGTTATATCACGAACAACACCCACTATATACCTATTCCCTTCCTTGTCAATAAATCTCGATTTTCTTGTCGAAATAATGCGCCTATTATGTCCTTTAATAGTTAAGGATTCCTCATTTATATTTTCAATCCCTTCAGATAATACTTGTTTGTCAATTCTTAAAAAACTCTCCCGTTCTTCAGGAGCAACATTTTCAGCCAGGGTTCTACCTATTATTTCAGATCTGGGCAAGCTGAACATTTCACAAAAAGCGTCATTAACCAACAGTAATCTACTTTGATCGTCCTTGATGAAAACCGAATCTCCCATGTTATTTAGGATCGTATTCGTATACATCTTTTCCTCTTCCGAAAGTAAACCGAGTAGCAACAAATTTATATCCGTTCTCAAATTACTTGTGCTTTTCTTCTGAATCATTTTATACTGCTATTTAACCTTTGTCCATACTCCCTCAAAACGAAGTTTACTTATTACAATGTAACCTTCTAAAGATAAAATAAATTGTTGATTTACTGGCCGGCGAAAGGGGATCCAAAGATCCCGACAGCTAATTCTGCCCATACCAGCAGGAAGACCACTAAAAGTGCCAGGGACAAGATTGTTCTAGATGTTGGTTTTTTAACCTTCCTTCCTATAAGTTCATATGTAAATACGGCAACTGACAAGAGTGTGGCAGCAACTAAAAAGTCTGCCAGG
>JAHEHU010000190.1 GCA_024639765.1 Eudoraea sp. | reverse complement strand
GTTTCTTCAATCTTGCTAAGATTAAATGCTCCCGGACTTTGACTAGGAGGGTATTCCTTCATTGTCATTAAAAACCGTGCGGCAAGGCCTTGAATAGGAACTATTACAAATGGATGATCCAAGAACCAATCTTCATATACATTGGCATTGTGTTGGGCTTTTTCAAAAGGATCTCTTCTTAAGTTAAATAATAAAGGAATTCTCAACTCAACAAATGGCTCTCTCCAGACGCCAAAAGCCTGACCTCTATTTTCTAAGAATACAACTTTCCAATCACCATATCGGGCCGCTACTACCTGACCATCATCATTTACATACCAAAACTCATTTCGAGGCGATTCCTTACTTTTTCCAGAAAGATAATCTAAAAGATTATAGCCATCGATATGGTTACGGTACTTCCGGCCGTTTATCGTCGTTCCATCTAATAGTCTTTCTTTTACATCTGTATCACCAGCAGCAGCTGCGAATGTAGGTAGCCAGTCTTCATGCGAGACTATTCCGTTTAAGGTAGTTCCCGCAGGAAAATGATCTGTCCATTTTACAAAGGTTGGTACACGATAGGCACCTTCCCAGTTTGAATTTTTTTCCGATCGGAATGGAGTGGTTCCAGCATCAGGCCATGTATTAAAGTGAGGCCCGTTATCAGTAGAGTACATGACAATTGTGTTATCCGCAATCCCCAATTCATCAAGTAAATCCAGTAATTCACCAACATGTAAATCATGCTCCACCATTCCATCGCTATACTCATCTTGCCCTGAAATACCTATGTTTTCTTCTTTTACGTGTGTTCTGAAGTGCATCCTTGTTCCATTCCACCAGCAAAAGAAAGGCTCGCCGGCCTTTACCTGCCGTTTAATAAAATCTTTTGCAGCAGCAACGGTTTCGTCATCAATGGTTTCCATACGTTTTTTAGTAAGTGGACCTGTATTTTTAATTGTTTGTCCTCCTTTTCCATCAGCTTTACAGTCTAAGACACCTCGTGGGCCATATGTTTCTCTGAAAGTTTTTCCATTTTTCAACACCATATCACCAGGATAATCTCTATGTTCGGGCTCTTCCTCCGCATTTAAGTGGTAAAGACTTCCTACGAACTCATCAAACCCGTGCATTGTTGGCAGATGTTCATCAAGATCTCCTTGATGGTTCTTACCAAACTGCCCTGTTGCATAGCCTTGACCTTTCAGAACAGTTGCCATTGTTACATCGGTTTTTTGCCAACCTTCCTTAGCACCGGGCAGTCCTACTTTGGTCATACCTGAACGAACAGGTACAGATCCACTGATAAACGCAGCTCGCCCAGCTGTACAACTTTGTTGAGCGTAATAATCGGTAAAAGAAACACCATCCCTTGCAATTCTATCAATATTTGGAGTTTGATAGCCCATCATGCCGCGGTTGTTGTGGCTGATATTCCATGTTCCAATATCATCTCCCCAGATCACCAGGATATTTGGTTTTTTTTGCTGCGCCTGGCCAATGCCAAAAAAAGCAATAAGTAAAAGTGTAAAAAGTGTTCTTTTCATTTTCTGATTTTTTTATTTATTTTCTGGTTACGAATATAACAACAAATAAAAAACCTGAAAGTAAAAAAATAATAACCGTATTTTCCATCTGCATTTTCCCTATACAAACTCATAAACTCTATACCTGGCTTTACGGATTTGTAAGGTGGCAGATCAGATTGACATGGGTATAGCCCCCAATTTCAATTGTAAAACATACATCACAAGCTGGCGGGAGTACTAATTCTAAATATGAATGATTTGGTCCTCACTTAACAGCTGCTCATTTCGCAGCCTTAGAAAAACTTGTGCCAAGGTGATGACATCCAATTCACAATAGGCTACAATACGGTCCAAATCACCTTCTTCATAATAAACATTCCGCACCATGCTGCCGTCTATGTCCTCCTTTGGAGAAGGAATACCCAGAACATTGGCCATAAGTTTCAGGGAGGTGTAATGCTTGAAGTCGCCAAATTTCCATAGCTCCATGGTGTCCAGATGAGGTACTTCCCATGGTTTTTTACCGAAAAGATCTAACTTATATGGGAGTGAGATTCCGTTAATGATTAATCTGCGTGCTATATATGGAAAATCAAATTCCTTGCCGTTATGTGCGCAAAGCAGATTTTTAGGACCGCTAAAATGTTCGTTAAGTAATCGTTTAAAGTCTTTTAGTATTTTTTCTTCAATACCCTGAAATGTAGTCACCCTGAAATTATGAACACCATCTTTGAATGTAAAAAAACCAACCGAGATACATATTATTTTGCCAAACTCTGCCCAAATCCCGGCTCTTTCATAAAATTCTTCCGCAGTTAACTCATCTTTTCGTTGATATTGTGATTTGTGTTCCCACAACTCTTTCTTGTAATCATCTAATTGAGCATATTCGGCTACTTCAGGAACAGTTTCGATGTCTAAAAAAAGTATATGTTCAAGATTTAGTTTCTTTATCATCCCAAATAACTATTAATAAACTTCATTTTCAATTTAGAAGCCTTATTATGCTTGGATTTTTAAGTCTATTAAAGATAAGAACAATATTCAGAACCATTGTGCTTTCCTTTGCTAGTGGCTTAATCCAAGATAGGTATTGGAATTGCAAGAAGTTTGCAGTTTATCGAATTACCATTCAGGCATTCAATAAAAAGCGCATAAAAACGTTTTAATATCCCTTAATATTCTTACAAATTATAGTGCTATGAAACCTCAAATCTATATAAATGTGATAAAAAAGCTGTTTTCACTGGCTTTTGTATTTTCTCTTTGTTTTACTATTTCCTGTACTAATGACGATTCAGATAATGAAGGAGATTTGGATATCATTACACCAGGGGAAGAGAATGTTTTAGATGCTTCGCAAGATATAAAGACAGATAATACTGTTTCCAATAATTAATTTTAACGGGGTCCAATCCTGACTGATATTTCTATTGGAAATCAATTTGATTGCCAGTTTTCAACTGCAAATAGCCAACTTGCCATTACCGTTACCATCTACCTACGGGATATTATGTATCTTTAAAAAAAAAGCTGCATGAAAGTTAATAGGTTCCGGTGGGTTCTCCACCTGTGTATTATTGGCACAATTTTTCCAGGATGTACCAATGATGACAACCAA